>DATLZJ010000331.1:0-3666 GCA_035574055.1 Caldilineaceae bacterium | reverse complement strand
TACCCGCCAATCGCATAGGATTGCTTCCTTCTAGCTGTTCTTTTTAGCTTGCTGGTTGGGAACCCTGCTCCATGGATCACCCCTACAAAACCACAGAGCCGGGCAATTGTGCAAGATACTGCTCACTCCCTACTCCCCATCAGGGCGCAGCCCGCGATCAGCAGTACACCCAGGGCGCTCAACCCCACGGCCCAAGACCAGCGGGTGGGGCGATAGGTAAAGACAACGGTGTGCTCGCCGGCAGGCACGACGACGCCCCGAAAGAGCGCGTTGGCGCGATGGATGGGAGCGGGCGCGCCGTCCACGGTCGCAGTCCAGCCGGGGTAGGCGGTATCGCCCAACACCAGCAGCGCAGGCGCTTGGCTGCGGGTCTGGACTGCCACCCGTTCCGGCGCGTAAGCCGTGATCGTCGCTGCGTCGCCGGGGGCGGCAGCGTTGGTGAAAGAGTCCAGCCCCTCCACAACAGCGGCCTGGGCCGGGTCAAAGTCCAGCGCGGCCAGCCGGTCCAGCGCGCTGGCGGCGTCAGGCGCGGCCAGCGCCGAGTGAACCAGATACGCGCGGGGCAGCACATCCAAATTCTCGTAAATCTTGACATCGCCGCTGTGCACCAGCCGGAAGCGGCCCCGGTCGCTGGGCAGCAGAGGCTGGAACATGCCCGTGCGCCCATCCACCAGCGTTGCCGCCTGGATCATCAAGGGCAGCGGGCTGTCTTGCAGGGCGACCGTGATAGTCGCCGGGCGCATTGGCTCCGGCAGGGACAGGGCGACCAGATACTCTTGGCGGCCCCCCTCCACATCGCGATAGGCGACCTGTGCGCCCACGGCCTCAGCCAACGGGCTGTCCAGCGCCTCGTCTGCCACCTGCGCGCCGGGCTGGTCGCCCGCAATGATAGGCAACCGCACATCGCCCCCCTCGCTTTGGACCGTCACCGTTGCGATGGCGCGATTGCCGCCGTCCAGGGCTGCGGCGTCGCCGGCCAGCGTGGCGATGAGGTGGAGGTGAGTAGCAGCAAAGGGAGTGGGCGACTCGATGACGATCAGGGGCCGGCTCTCGTCCAGGCGAGCGCCGATCTGGCGGTCGTAATAGATGTCCTGAAACCAGAGGTCGCGCACCTTGTCGGTGATCACATACTGGACGTTGAGCAGGGCCAGCAGCCGGGCGTCGGGAATGGCCTGGAGTTGTTCGCGCAGCCGGCCATCGGGCACCAGCTCGCCGGGCGGCACAAAGAGGGTGAGCAAGTCCAGGTAGCGGCGCAGGGGCAGCACGCCGCCGTCGAAGCCGTCCACCCCCGGCACACGCCAGAAGAGGGCCAGATTGGGGGCAAGGATCTCTTGCGCCTTGAGGGCGATGATCAATTGCTCGAAAGCGGCTTCATCCAAGGGCGGGTTGGGGCCGGTGCGAAAGACGCGCCGGTAGTCGGCCATGTCGCCGGGGTCAAAGGTGATGGCGCTCAGGCTCAGGAAGCGTCCTGCCGCGGCCGGGTGCAGCGCGGCGCGTACCGGGTCGGTGAGCAGATGGGCAGGCGCGGTGCGCACCTCGTAGACCGCCTGGGGCGCGGTGGGGTGGGTGTGGGGCAGGCTGCGGGCGGCCAAGATGAGGTCCAGCGCGAGGATCAGGGCG
Source organism: Caldilineaceae bacterium (assembly GCA_035574055.1). Taxonomy (GTDB): domain Bacteria; phylum Chloroflexota; class Anaerolineae; order Caldilineales; family Caldilineaceae; genus QEUY01. The sequence continues at coordinate 2,046 of DATLZJ010000331.1, read as the reverse complement.
AGCGCCGGAGGCAGCAGCCGCGCCGGGCGGCCGATAACTGGGCGTTTGCTCCGCCAGTGGTCCACCCCCACCGCGACCAGCAGCGCCATGCCTAGGGTATAGAGCATCATCCAGCGGGCAGGCACGCGGAAGAGGTCAAAACCTGGCACAAGCCCATAGAGCAAAAAGTAAACCGGGTTCCAGCGTCCCGCGGCCAGAAACAGCCCCAGCGCCGCCAGCAGCAGACCCGCCTGCCACGCCGGCTCGCGCACGCCCTTGCGGAAACCCTGCACCGCGCCCAGCGCGGCCAGCGCCAGCCCCAGGCTGCCCACATAGGCCACATACTCAGTATAGCCGAGCGTGCCGAAGACCACGCTCAGGTCTACCAGCCCATAGCTGGGCAGCAGCGTCCAGGGGAGGAGTAGAGGGCGGAGGCTGAAGCTGGTGGCTTCGGCATAGGAGAGGCCGCCGCTGCGCAACCCTAGCCCGCTCAACTCCAGAGTGGGCAGCAACTGGGCCGCGCTCGCCAGCAGCCCCAACCCCGTCCCCAGGACGTAGACGGCCAGCCGCGGGCCGATTGGGGCGAGACGCACGGGCCAGGGGCTGCGCCATGAGACAATGGGCCAAACAGCCCAGAGACCCAGGCCGGCCAGGTTGATAAAGACCGTCTGGGTGTGGCCGGCCAGGAGCATGAGCGCGACCAGCAGCCCGAAAAGACCCGTCGCCCCGGCCAGCCGGCGAGCCACGGCAGGCGCGCCCGCAGCCGGGATGCGCGCCAGCATCCACAGCGCCCAGGGCAGCCAGGCAACGCCGTTCAACTGGTTGATATGGCCGATCAGGCCGCCCACAAACCCGCTGCCGGCCAAGCACAACCCCGCGACCAGGGCCGCCCAGCGGCTGTGCCCCCAGCCGCGCAACAGGAGATAGCCGCCCAGCCCCAGCAACCAGGTGTGGAGCGCGGCGCTCCAATAGACCTGCTCTGTCGCGGGCAGCCAGATCAGGGGCCAATGGAGCGGATAGAGCACGGCCGCCTGGGGGTTTGCCAGCAGGGGCGCGCCCAGAAAGATGTAGGGGTTCCAAAAGGGGACCCGGCCCTCGCGCAAAGCGGCGGCGACGGCCTCCCGGTAGGGATAGAAATAGAGCAGGATGTCGCCGCTGGCAAGCACCCGATTGGTGAAGAGAAGGCGGGCATAGAGCAGCAGCACAAAGAGGGCCAGCGCAGCCGCGGCAAGCACGTCCAGGTTCAGCCCGCGCCGCGCCGGCAGAGGAGTCGGCGCGGTCATGGGCGGCTCATCTGCTCCATAGCCGTCACCGCAACCGGCGCTGGCGCCAGCATCAACCGCGGGCCACACCAGCACCAGGCGCAGGCGGCCTGGGGCCGGTGGGCGGCGATCTCGTAGACAGTGAAGCGCCCGCTGCGCAGGCGGGTATGGAGCGCCAGCCCGCGCGTGGCGAGGTGCAGGGGCAAGTCCGGCAACGGCGCCCAATCCGGCAGGACAAGGTAGCGCCGAGGATAGGGACTTTTGGCGGCATTGTCGGCCAAGTAGACGGCGCTGGGAAACCAACGTAACCCAACAGCGCCCGTCTCAACGGCCTCATAGAGATAGAAGCGGGCGTGCCAGCCGAGCGCGTGGTGATAGAGGGTCTGGGGCCGGGGTTGGGCGGCGACCCAGGCCAGCGCCTCGGGCAGACCGCTGTAATCGCCATGGTCGCCGCCGATGGGCAGCCCCCCCGCCGCAGCAGTCAGCGCCGGCGGCAGCAGGCCAAGCGCCATGAGCAAGAGCAGCAGGGACAGCGACTGGGCCAGCCGCGCCCGCCAGGGTTGCCAGGCGGGCGATGGCGCGGAAGGCGAAGCTGATGACAGAGGTGATGGCGAAGGCCAGGTCTTGAGCCGCGCCGCAGGCCAGGCCAGCAGCCATGCCCAAAGCGGGGCAAGCGGCAGCAGATAGCGGTCCCACACCTGAACCGTGGTCACGACATGGAGCGCCCAATAGGCTGCGCCCCAGCCAAAGACCAGGACGGCGGCGCCTGACCGTGATACGTCTAGCCGCGGCGGGCGCGCCAGCG
>DATLZJ010000330.1:0-5551 GCA_035574055.1 Caldilineaceae bacterium | reverse complement strand
GGGCAGCCAGTGGCCGCTGGACTTGGCCGCCGAGTTAACCCGGATTCGCAGCCGGTTGATCATCGCTGGCTATCACCAGGATGGCCCACGCCAGGTCAACATGCAGCTTTGGAACTGGCGCGGGCTGGATGTCATTAACGCCCATGAGCGTGACCCGGAGGTCTACGTTGCAGGGATGCGCGCCGCCGTTGAGGCCGTGGCCGCGGGCCGGCTGGACCCTACCCCCCTCTATACCCATTGTTATCCGCTGGACGAGCTAGCGCGGGCGCTCACCACCCTCCAGGAACGGCCAGAGGGCTTCCTCAAGGCGCTAGTCCTTGCCTAGCTCCGGAGAGACCCATGCGTTCTATGCGAGTTTTGATGACGGCGGATACGGTGGGGGGCGTCTGGACCTATGCGCTGGAGCTGGCGCGTGGTCTGGCCTGCTACGGCGCTGAGGTGACGCTGGCGACCATGGGCGCGCCGCTCTCACCCAGCCAACGGCGCGAGGCCGCCCGTCTGAACCGTCTGATCCTCTGCGAGAGCGCCTATAAGCTGGAGTGGATGGACGAGCCGTGGGCCGATGTAGATGATTCCTGCGCCTGGCTGTGGTCACTGGCCCAAGCGGCCCGGCCCGATGCTGTCCATCTCAATACCTATGCCCACGGCGCGCTGCCCTGGAAGCCGCCGGTGCTGATGGTGGGCCATTCCTGTGTACTTTCCTGGTGGCAAGCCGTCAAGGGCGAAGATGCGCCTGCCGAATGGGGCGTCTATCGCCGGCGGGTGCAGGCTGGGCTGCAAGGCGCTGACCTAGTAGTCGCGCCGTCCGAGGCCATGTTAGCGGCGCTGAGGCTGCACTATGGCCCCCTACCGGCCAGCACGGTCATCTATAACGGGAGCCGGCCCGACCTGTTCCGCCCGGCGCGCAAAGAGCCGTTCATCCTTGCTATTGGCCGTCTGTGGGATGAGGCCAAAAACATTGCCTTGCTGGAGCGCGCGGCCCCTCGCTTGCCGTGGCCCGTCTATGTGGCGGGCGAGCAGCGACATCCCGCCGGCGGGTATATGCAGGTCCAGCATGTGCAGCCGCTGGGACGGTTGAGCCACGACGACGTGCGAGCATGGCTGGCGCGGGCGGCTATCTACGCGCTGCCTGCGCGTTATGAACCCTTTGGGCTTTCGGCGCTGGAGGCTGCGCTCTCCGGCTGCGCGCTTGTGCTGGGCGATATCGCCAGCCTGCGCGAAATCTGGGCAGACAGCGCCCTCTATGTGCCGCCGGATGATGCCGAGGCGCTGGTTGAGGTATTGAGCGACCTGATCCGGCAGCCGCGGCGGCGGGCGAGGCTCGCCGCCGCGGCGCGGGCGCGCGCTGCTCGCTACCGTCCGGAGAGCCAGGCGCGCGCTTATTGGAACGCTTATCAGTCGCTGGCAGCGGGCGCCGTCGCAGCGCAACGCGTCTGTCGCCCGCTGCCCGGCAGTCTCGTTGCCCATCCTCTTGGGGGATAGGGCGCTGGATAGGCTGTGGCCGGCCTGTGAGCAGGCCATCATGGCTTAGAAGACCGGCCTGGAAGGAGATGAGCATGAGCACTCAAATGAACTGGTCAATTCCTCGGATGTTGGCGACCCACCCGCATCCGGCGCGCCTCCAGCCGGAAGTATTGGCTGCCTGTGTTGAGGCGTGCGCCGACTGCGCCTATGCCTGCACAGCCTGCGCCGATGCCTGCCTGGGCGAGGCGATGGTGCAGCCATTGGTGCGCTGTATCCGCCTCAATCTCGACTGCGCCGACATCTGCGATGCTACCGGCCGGCTCCTGGCGCGCCAGACCCAGCCCGACTGGAGCTTGCTGCGCCGCCAGGTAGAGGCCTGCCAAGCGGCCTGTCAGGTCTGCGGCGCGGAGTGTGCCCAGCACGCAGCGATGCATGAGCATTGCGCCGTCTGCGCCGACGCCTGCCAACGCTGTGAGCAGGCGTGCGCCAATCTGCTGGCAGCTTTCCCGGCTTAAGAGAGATAAGCCCCCAAGGGGCCGTGATGCAATGCGTATCGTCCTGTTTTATCACTCGCTGATCTCAGACTGGAACCACGGCAATGCCCATTTTTTGCGCGGCATTGTGACCGACCTGCTGGCGCGCGGCCATCAGGTCGCCGTCTATGAACCGCGCGACGGCTGGAGCCTGGACAATCTGACCAGAGAGCACGGTACGAGGCCGGTGCAGGACTTTCAGAACGCCTTTCCCCATCTGACCAGCACGCTCTACGACCTGGCGACGCTCGATCTGGAGCAGGTTCTGGCCGGCGCAGACCTGGTCATCGTCCACGAGTGGAACGACCCCCGTCTGATCCGTCGGGTAGGCGAGCATCGCCGGCGACACAAGGGATACCGGCTGCTCTTCCACGATACCCACCACCGCTCCCTCTCCGATAGCCAGAGCATTGCCTCCTACCGGTTGACCGACTACGACGGGGTGCTGGCCTTTGGCCGGGTGGTACGCGACCGCTATCTGCGCCAGAAGTGGGCCAAGCGGGCGTGGGTCTGGCATGAGGCCGCCGATACGACGGTTTTTCATCCGATTGCCGGCGAAGAAGTGGAGGGCGACCTGGTCTGGGTAGGGAACTGGGGCGACGAGGAGCGTTCGGAGCAGCTCCATGAGTATCTTTTTAGGCCGGTCAGGGAGCTAGGGCTGCGCGCGTGCATCTATGGTGTGCGCTATCCGGCTCATGCCCTGGACGCGCTGCGCGAAGCCGGTATCGAGTATCGCGGGTGGCTGCCCAACTACCGGGCGCCCCAGGTCTTTGCTCGATTCCGGCTGACCGTCCATGTGCCGCGCCAGCCCTATGTCCAGGCGCTGCCGGGGATTCCCACCATCCGTATCTTCGAGGCGCTGGCCTGTGGCATCCCCCTGGTCTGCTCGCCCTGGCATGATGTGGAAGGGCTGTTTACGCCGGGCAAAGATTACCTGGTCGCCGCCGACGGCGTCGAAATGAGGCGCCATCTGCGCTATCTACTCAACGAACCGGCTGCGGCTCGCGAGCTGGCCGAGCATGGGCTGCGCACGGTGCAGGCGCGCCATACCTGCGCGCATCGGGTAGACGAACTGCTGGCGATCTGCGATGAGCTGGGGCTGGATACGGCGCCGCTCGTCGCGACCGAGGCAAGCGCGAAGAAGGGAGTCGGCAGTAGGCAGTGGGCAGGTGGGCAGTGGGACGCGAAAATAGGATAGAGGAAATAGAAAATAGCTTGGCGTGCGCAACTCCTATTTGCTATCTGCTACTTCCTATTTCCTTCCTACTGCCTACAGAGGAGAGCCATCAAGATGAAGATCGCCTTTTTCGGATCAAGCCTGGTTTCCGCCTATTGGAACGGCGCAGCGACTTACTACCGGGGGATCATCCGGGCGCTGGCCGATCTGGGCCATCTGGTGACCTTCTATGAGCCTGACGCCTATGGCCGCCAGCAACATCGGGATATGGACGACCCCGACTGGGCGCGGGTGGTGGTCTATAGCGCCGAGGGAGAGAACGCGGCGCGCGCGGCGCTGGAGGAAGCGAGCGCCGCCGATATGATCGTGAAGACCAGCGGCGTCGGCGTCTTTGACGAGTTGTTGGAGGCGGCGGTGCTCGACATTCGCCGCCCCGGCATGATCGTTGCCTTCTGGGATGTAGATGCGCCCGCCACGCTGGACCGGCTGCACGCCAATCCCGCCGACCCTTTCCGCCGGCTCATCCCGCGCTATGACCTGATCCTGACCTATGGCGGCGGTGGGCCTGTGGTGGATGCCTATCTGAGCTATGGGGCGCGGGCCTGCTATCCCATCTATAATGCTGCCGATCCGGAGACCCACCATCCCGCGCCGCCCGACCCACGCTTTATGGGCGTCTGCGGCTTCTTGGGACACCGGCTACCCGACCGCGAGCAGCGGGTGGAGGAGTTTTTCCTCAAGCCTGCTGCCAGGTTGCCGGAGAAGCGTTTCCTGCTGGGCGGCAATGCGTGGGAGGATAAGCCCATGCCGCCCAATGTGGAATACCTGGGCTATGTCTCCACCAACGACCACAACGCTTTCAACAGCAGCCTGCAGACGGTGCTCAACATCAACCGGGCCAGCATGGCGCGCTATGGCTTTTCGCCGCCGACACGCGTCTTTGAAGTGGCAGCGGCAGGCGGCTGTCTCATCACCGATGCCTGGGAGGGCATCGAGCTATTTCTGGAGCCGGGCCGCGAAGTGCTCGTCGCCGCCGACGGCGACGCGGTGGCCGATTATCTATCCTGGCTGACCCCAGGGCAGGCGCGGGCCATCGGCGCGATGGCGCGCCGCCGTATTCTGGCCGAGCATACCTATCGCCACCGAGCCGTTCAGGTGCAGCGCATCCTCGACGCCGAGCATGTACAGCAGAAAGTGAGGGTATCATGAGACTTGCCGCCGCCAGCGACGGCCAGGGCACAAGCACACCGGCGCGCCGGCTCCGGATTGTGATCCTGGGGCTGTCCATCACCTCGGCTTGGGGCAATGGGCACGCTACGACCTATCGCGCCCTGGTTGCCGCGCTGGCGGCACGGGGCCATGATGTGCTGTTTCTGGAGCGCGACGTCCCTTGGTATGCGGCCAACCGCGACCTGCCGGAGCCGCCCTTCGGCCAGACGCGGCTCTACCAGGACCTGGCCGGCCTGCGCCAGTATGAGGATCAGGTGCGCCAGGCGGACTTGGTGATCGTCGGCTCCTATGTGCCGGAGGGGGTTGCCGCCGGCGATTGGGTAGCCCGAACGGCGCAGGGGGTGCGCGCCTTTTATGATATTGACACGCCGGTCACGATGGCGAAGCTGCGCGCCGGCGACTATGAGTATCTGGAGCCGCGCCAGATCGCCAACTATGATTTGTATCTTTCCTTTGCCGGCGGTCCCATCCTGGAGCAGATCGAGCGGGAGTATGGCGCGCCGGCCGCGCGTCCCCTCTACTGCTCGGTGGACCCGGCGCTCTACTACCCGGAGGAGCGGCCCCTGGCCTGGGATTTGGGCTATATGGGCACTTACAGTCCAGACCGGCAGCCAGGGCTTGAGCGGCTCCTGATCGAGCCGGCGCGCCAGGAGCCGGCGCTGCGCTTTGTGGTCGCCGGCCCCAGCTATCCCGATGATCTTCAATGGCCGCAGAATGTCGAGCGCCTGGACCATCTGCCGCCGGACCGCCACCGGGCTTTTTACAACAGCCAGCGTTTCACCCTCAACCTGACCCGCGCCGCCATGGTTGAAGCCGGCTTTTCGCCCAGTGTGCGGCTCTTTGAGGCGGCAGCCTGCGCCACGCCCATTATCAGCGACTACTGGCCTGGGTTGGAGAGCCTCTTTGCCCTCGGCTCAGAGCTATTGGTGGCTCGTTCTGCCCGTGACGTGCTGGTCTATCTCCAGGACCTGCCGGAGCAAGAGCGGCTTGCCATTGGCCGGCGCGCTTATGAGGTCGTGATGAGCCGGCATACGGCGGACCATCGGGCGGCGCAACTGGAGAGCTATGTCGCTGATATCCTCTCGCCTATTTTCTCGCCCCACCGCCTATCTGCCCATCTGCCCCTGCCAGGGGAGTGAGCAGCGCA
>DATLZJ010000329.1:0-4515 GCA_035574055.1 Caldilineaceae bacterium | reverse complement strand
CGACCGTCGAGTTCGCCACCTTCAGCGGCAACCGCGCCGATAGCGGCGGCGCAATCTGGAACAATGGGGGGACGAACACCATCACCTTGAGCAAGAGCATTCTCGCCAATAGCCGAGATGAAGCGAATAGCTTTGACCAGTTAGAGTGCGACGGCCCTTCGCTCACTACCGCGGGCTACAACATCATCCAGGATGGAAGCTGTTTCTCCACCGAGGCAGAGGGCGATTTGCGCAATACAGACCCGGCGTTAGGGCCGCTCCAGAACAATGGAGGCTTTTCGCTCACCCATCTGCCCGCTTCGGGCAGCCCTGCCGTGGACCGGGTGCCGGCGGCGCAATGTCGGCCTGACGACCAGCGGCGGGCGTGGCGCGTCCATGCCTGTGACAGCGGCGCAGTCGAGCGGGGCGCTCTTTTCCCAACGATCTATGTGCCAATTGTGCTGCGCTAGGACCGTCCCGCCGGACGGATAATCCGGCGGACTCGAACCACAACCGCATCACCATCACATCATAATCCTATTGAGGCCGGATGGGCGCCTTGCCGCGAACCCATCCGGCTTTTTTGCGTAATGGGACGTACACGCACTATGGTACAGGGTGCGAATGATAGGGCGCGCCAGCCGCGCCCGCAGTGAGGCCCTGGCGAGGCCATCCTGTTGAGGTAAAGGAACTGTAAGCATGGCTCAAGCAAGCACGAGCGACGCGAGCGCCCAACCGATGATAGTGGCGACGCAGATTCACAAGACCTATCACACGGGCAAGATCGAGGTTCACGCCCTGCGTGGGGTAGACCTGACGGTGAACGCCGGCGAGATGGTCGCCATCATGGGGCCGTCCGGCTGTGGCAAAACGACCTTGCTCAATTGCCTTTCCGGATTGGACGATTTCGACGCCGGCGAGGTCGTCATCGAAGGCGTTAACCTGCGCCAGATGGGCGACCGCCGCCGCACCGCCTACCGCGCCCGGCGCATGGGATTTGTCTTTCAGACCTACAACCTGCTGCCGGTGATCACCGCGGTGGAGAACGTTGAACTGCCCTTGCTGGTCAGCGGGATTACGCCTGCCGAGGCCCGCCGTCGCGCCCTGGCTGCGCTGGAACAGCTCGATCTGGGCGACCGGGCAGACCACCGGCCCGCCGAGCTATCGGGCGGCCAACGCCAGCGCGTCACCATCGCCCGCGCCCTGGTCAACGACCCGGCGATTGTCTGGGCCGACGAGCCGACCGGCAACCTCGACAGCAAGGCCGCCCAAGACCTGATTGACCTCATGCGCCGGCTGAACCGCCAGCGCGGGCAGACGTTTGTGATCGTCACCCATGACCCCGACATCGGCGCCCAGTGTGACCGCATTGTACGGATGCAGGATGGGCAGATCATTGACCACGGGCTGGCCGCGGACGGCGACATGACGGCGCCTGCGCCGGTCGTAGCTCAGGCCGAGAGCGTGGGGGGGTAGCATGTTCTCCTGGTTTACGGCCACCAATGTCATGGCGGCCCTGCTGATCGGCGTGGCCGCCATCATCGCCTATCTGCTCTTACTGGGCGCGCACAATCCGGTGCTGGTGAAGATCGGGCTGCGCAATATCCCGCGGCGGCCTGCTCAATCGCTCTTGATCGTCATCGGGCTGACCTTGAGCACCATCATTATTATCAGCTCGTTGACCACCGGTGATACGCTAACCTACTCCATGCGCCGCCACGCCGTACAAGCCTACGGCGAGATTGATGAGATCATTGCGCCGCCGCTGCTCTCTATCTTGGCAACTGCAAGCCAGACCAGCGACGGGAGCGCGACCGACACGGCAACCCAGCAAACCGAGGAGCTGAACCGGCTGCTGGAAGGCGGCCTGACCAGTGTGCTGGCTGTGCTGGAGGGCGGGCTGCCCGGCATCCCGATGGAGCGGCTGGCGCAGCTCAAGCGCGAAGCCGAAGAGGAGCCGCTGATTGATGCCGTGGCCGGTTCGGTCATCTTTCCCACCATCATCCGTAACGCCAACACCGGCCAGGGCGAGCCATTGGGCGTGATCTTCGCTGTAGACGATGATTATGACCAGACCTTTGGCCTGACCACCGTGGCGGGCGAGCCGGTGGAGGTGGAGAGCCTTCAGACCGGCGTCAGCAACATCTTTGCCCAGGCGGCCAATCTCTTTGCGCTGGTAGAGCAGGCGGGCGCAAATCTGGGGCTGGAGGGCTTTCGCATCTCCGACGTGGCGCTGGCGACTGCCGCCATCGGCGCGGCGCTGACCGGCGCCGCGGATGCGCAGGGCGTGGACCTGGCCCAGGTGAGCATCCCGCTCGAAACGCTTCAGGAACTGGGCATGGATACCGCCTTGCTGGAGGAGCAGGGGATCGAGCGCCTTAGCTTGGCCGAGTTGGGTCTCACCCCTGACAGGCTGTCGGCGTTGGGCGTCACCACCACGACCGTCAGCCTGGACACCCTGGGCATTGATGCGAGCGGCGTGCAGAGCGCCACCGTAGGCCTCCTCAGCGCCTTCAACCTCAACACGATGGGCGCCGAGCTGGACCGGGTGCTGGCCCAATTCGGTCTCCAACTTCGCCAGGGCGATGTCTATCTCAACCGGCTGGGCGCAGAACTGCTGGACGCCCAGCCCGGTGATGTGCTGGAGGTCTATATCGGCCCGATTCCCATCCCTTTCCGGGTCAAGGCCGTTGTCGAACAGGGCGGGCCGATGGGCGCGCTGCTGCCCGTGGTGATGCTGCGGCTGGACGAGGCCCAAAAGCTGCTCTTTATGAACAACCGGGTCAACACCATCCTGGTCTCTAACCAGGGCGATGCGGTGGAGGGGCTGGCCCACAGCGATGTGGTCAGCGACCGGCTACGGGTCTTGGCCCAAGACCCGGCGGCGCTAGCGCAGATCGCGTCGATCCTGCGCCGGCCACAGGTGCGCGCCATTGTCGAAGAGGAGGCGCCGAGCTATGCCAGTGAGTTCGACGAGGAGTATGATGGCCCTGCCTTTATGGAGGGGTTTATCCGCGAGCTGGCCCAAATTGAAGATACCCAGGCCCAGATGACGACGCTGCTGGCCGAGCTGGAGGGCGATAGCGTTACACCGGCGCTACGCGAGTTGCTGGGCGATATGACTCTGCGGAGCTGGCTGGGCGATCTGAAGCTGCCTGCCCAAGACGCCGCCGAGCTGCGCCAGGCGCTGGCCGATCTCAACCAGTTTGACGTGCTGGACCCACTCAGCAAGGCGACGGTGGTCGAGGTGGCTGATGTCGGCGGGGTGGTCTTTAGCTCGGTCTTTACGGTCTTTGGCGCGCTTTCGATCCTGGCGGGTGTGCTGCTCATCTTTCTGATCTTTGTCATGATGGCCGCCGAGCGCCGCGCCGAGATGGGCATGGCGCGCGCCATCGGCGTCCAGCGCAGCCACCTGGTGCAGATGTTCGTGACCGAGGGAGTGGTCTATGACCTGTTGGCCGCGGCCTTGGGGGTGGCGCTGGGGTTGCTCATCTCCTATGCAATGGTCGGCTTTCTGGGCGTCCTTTTCAACCAGGCTGTCGAGCAAATCAGCGGGCAGTCGCGTCTCTTTCGCGTCTATTTCCGGGCCGCGCCCACCTCGGTGGTGATCGCCTACTGCCTGGGCGTGCTCTTTACCTTTGTGGTGGTGACGGTTGCCGCCTGGCGCGTCAGCCGGCTCAACATTGTCTCGGCTATCCGTGACCTGCCGGAGCCGCCGGGGGTGGGACGGACGACGCGCTGGGGGCGCACGGGCCGGCTGGTCTTTGGGCCGCTGCTGGCCGTGCTGGGGGGGCTGTTGCTCAATTACGGGCTTGACACGGGGCTGGCGCTGGTCCAGGCCGGCGCGTCGCTGGCGCTGGCCGGAGCGGCCTTCTTTGCCGGCTGGTGGCTGGAGCGCACCCGCCTGAGCGCCGAGCGGGTACAGCGCATCGTCTATTCGGTCATCGGCGTGGGGCTATTGGCCGTTTGGGCGTTGCCCTGGCCGCGCTGGCTGGCCCAGGAATCCTTCGGTGGGGAGGCCGCGGCGCTGGTCGAGGGGCCGTGGTCGCTCCTGAGCTATATGCTGGCCGTCCCGCTGATCATCGCCGGCGCAATCCTGGTGGTGATGTTCAACGCCGATACTTGGGCCGGTTGGACCAATCGCCTGCTGGGCGGCATCGGCGCGCTGACGCCTGTGCTCAAGACCGCCATCGCCTACCCGCTCAACGCCCGCTTTCGCACAGGGATGGCGATGCTGCTCTTTGCCATGGTGATCAGCACCGTGACCCTGATGACCGTGGTGATCGAGGCGACACAGACGCTGGTCGCGCCGGATGTGGAGCGATACGCCGGCTTCGACATCGCCACGTCGGAAACGCTCCTCAGCTTTTTTGACCCGCTGGAGAATCTGGAGGCGGAGCTACCCCAGAAGACCGGCTTTCCGGTGGATGCCGTCGCGGCCGTCGGCAGTGTGAGCAGCTTTACCGCCCAGGCGCGCCAGGAAGGCGCTGCGACCGGCGAGTGGCGGCGGGTGACGCTGAAGGGCGTCAACCACGG
>DATLZJ010000328.1:0-6414 GCA_035574055.1 Caldilineaceae bacterium | reverse complement strand
TGCCGGCGCCTGCTCGGCCAGCGGCGCGGGCAATGTATAGCTCACTGCGAGGCGCTTAACGCCCTGGCGCATGGGGTCCCCTGCCGACGAGATAGCCTCATGAAGCGACGACCTGCACCTTGTCGGCCAGCGCGGCGTCGTCCAGCTTGACAAAGAGGGCCTCCGGCTCGCGCATGGCCTGGCCGGGCGGCAACGTTCCTGCCTCCCAGCGTCCGGTCGCCCCGGTGTGGTCGTAGCGCAAGACCAGGTGCGAGCCGCGGGCATCCTCGACCCGCTCGGTGTACTGGCGCCCAAAGAGCGGCTGGTCATAGCCCAGCATCCGGTGCAGCGTCTCACTGCTCTGGGGCAGAATCGGCGCCCACAGGAGCTTGAGCCAGTCAATCGCCTGCAAGGCTACATAGAGGCTGGTCGCCGCGGCGGCGGGGTCCTGCTTGATCGTCTGCCAGGGGGCCTTCTCGTTGAGATACTGGTTCACCCGCTGGCTCAAGCGTCGCGCCTCAGTCAGCGCCGCCTTGAGCTTGACCGCGTTGTACAGCTCGCCCACGCTGGTAAAGCCGGCGCGGACCTCATCCAGCAGCGCCTGGTCCACGGCGTCCAATGGCCCCGGCGTCGGGATGCGTCCCTCGAAGCGCCTGTAGGCAAAACCCAGCACCCGGTTGACCAGGTTGCCCCAATTGGCGACCAGCTCATTGTTAACCCGGTCCATGAACTCTTGCCAGGTGAAGTCCACGTCTGCGGTCTCCGGCGCCATGGCCGTGAGGACATAGCGCCAGGCTTCGGGCTGGAATTGGCGCAGCACAGTATTGAAGCCGATGACCCGGCCGCGGCTGGTGCTGAACTTCTCGCCGCCCACGTTCAAGTACTCGTTGGCCGGCACATCGTAGGGCAGATTGAGATGGCTGCCGCCGGCGTTGTAGCCGATCAACATGCCGGGCCAGATGATGGTGTGGAAGGGGATGTTGTCCTTGCCGATGAAGTTATAGATCCGCGCATCGGGGTTGACGTCGGCGTCCCACCACTGGCGCCAGGCCTCCGGCGCGCCCACCAGCTTGGCCCACTCAATGGCCGCGCTCAGATAGCCGATGACCGCATCATACCAGACATAAATACGCTTGTCCGGATACCCTTCCAGCGGGATGGTCACGCCCCAGTCAATATCGCGCGTGATGGGCCGGCCGCGCAGCTCCCGTAGCTCCAACTGGCCGCGGGTGAAGTTGAGCACGTTGGGCCGCCAATGTTCCTTGTCCTTGTTGATCCAGGCCAGCAGCGGCTCGTTGAGCTTACCCATATCGAGAAAGAAATGCTCGGTCTCGCGCACCTCCAGATCGGTGTTGCCGGTGATCTTGGAGCGGGGATTCTTCAGTTCCAGCGCATCATAGATGCGCCCGCAGTTATCGCATTGATCGCCGCGCGCTTCCGGATAGCCACAGAAAGGGCAAGTGCCCTCCACGTACCGGTCGGCCAGAAAACGCCGGGCCTGGGGATCATAAAGCTGTTGCTGCACATCCTTGTAGATATATCCGGCCTCCAGATGGCGCAGGAACATATGCTGGGTCGTGTCCCAGTGATTTTGGGTGTCGGTGTGGGTATAGAGGTCGAAGGTCAGCCCCATTGCAAGACACCCCTCGATGAACAGCGTATGATACTTCTCCACCACCTCTGCCGAAGAGATGCCTTCGGCGTCGGCCTTGAGGGTGACGGGCGTGCCGTGGGTGTCCGACCCGCTGACCATCAAGACGTCGTTGCCGGCCATACGCTGATAACGCGCAAAGATATCGGGCGGCAAATATGCGCCCGCAATTTGACCAATATGCTTCTCGCCATTAGCATAAGGCCAGGCGACGCCCACAAGGATTTTCTTGGCTTCCGTTGTCATAGCGATATATCCACCCCCGACAGAATTATGCCCAACCCTTCGAGTTGACGGGCGCCCTTCGCCTGGCGCAGCGCGCCGGCGCTCAAGAATCCGACGGTGGCCCGCGGTTGGTCAGGGCAAATTATAGCGGCAGACAGGGGGGATGGCAAAGCGAAGGCCGATTCCACTGCTGCGTAGCCAACGGGAGCCGACTGCTCTCAGACGACTCGCCGCCCTGCATAGGGCGGCCTTATCCAAGCCATAGGACACACACCGGACTGACAATGAAAGCATTTGTAGTGATGGGGCGCACGCTCAAAGCGGCATATGAAGAGCTATTCCTATGTGTCTTTCTCAGCGTTGCCTGGTGGATCGGCACCCTATTGATCATCCCCGCTGCGCCCGTTACCTTAGGCATCCACCAGGTCGCCAACCGGATCGCCAACTATAAGCGAGTGGATAACTCCTTTTTCTGGGAAGCAGCCCGCTCCTACTTTGGCCGGGGCTGGCTGCTCTATCTGATCAGCCTGCTCTTGCCCGCGGCGATTCTCTTCAATATCTGGTTCTATCTGAATACCGAGGGATGGCTGCGCACCTTTGGCGTCTTTTGGATCTGGCTCTTCGTCCTCGCCCTGATGACCGGCCAATACTTCTTCCCGCTCTTTTGGCAACAAGATGAGCCGGACATCAAACTGGTGCTGCGGAACGCCGTGCTGCTGGCCCTGCGCCATCCGCTCTATACCTTCTTGATCCTGCTCTTCCAGCTCCTGCTCATTGGCATCAGCGTCGCCATCACCCTGCCCTTGGTTCTGCTGACCCCAGCGCTGATCGCGCTGACGGGCAACTTTGCCCTGGTCGGCCTGTTGCAGGAGATGGGCCTTGCCCCGCAGCCACCCCAAGGGCCGCCGCCGCGCTAGCCGCCGGCCAGCTTGCCTTCACCCGACCGAAGCGCCTACCTCTATAAACCGTACAGATATAAACCGTACAGACAGGGACAGTCACACAGGGACAATGATGGACATAGACACATTTGCCGCCTACCAGCGTGAATCGCGCAAGACTTGGAGCGTGATCCCCACTGACCATCCCATCGTCTACCCCACCCTTGGCCTCGCCAATGAGGCGGGCGAGGTGGCGGGCAAGATCAAAAAGCTCTTTCGCGACAAGGGCGGCCAAATTTCCACCGAGGACCGGGAGGCGCTCAAACAGGAGCTGGGCGACGTGCTCTGGTATCTGACGCAGATTTGTACGGAGCTGGGGCTGACGCTGGAGGAAGTGGCCGAAGCAAACATCACCAAGCTCTTCTCACGCCAGGCCCGGGGCGTGATCCGCGGCGACGGCGATACGCGTTAGCTTAGGATGTGAATGAGGATAGCAATGCTGATTCGCCTGGGGCTGCGCCCCTCGGCGCTATCGAGCCGCGCCCCCAGCTTAGCCCTCACCCCCTGACAATCCTATGTCAGTTTCTCCCAAACACGATCATTGGTAACTTGGCAAGCAATGGTGAACCATTTTCCTTTGACAGAAAATAAGGTTGACAGAAAATGAGCCGCGCTGTATCTTCATTGTTGATACAGAAAGGAGATTCGTCATGATTGCACAAGTTCAGAAATGGGGAAACAGTCTTGCGCTGCGTATTCCCAGGTCACTTGCAAAGGAACTGGGCCTTGAACAGAATAGTGTAGTGGAGATTCGACAGGAAGAGGGTCGCCTGATTCTGAGTCCTGTCAAGCCATCCGCGCTAACATTGGCTCAACTGCTTGAGCAGGTAACGCCAGATAACCTCCACACCGAGGTTGACACGGGTCGCCAGATGGGGCGGGAGGTTTGGTAGCGATGACGTATGCGCCAGAGCGGGGTGACGTCATCTGGCTCACCTTCAATCCTCAGGTTGGTCATGAGCAGGCAGGACGCCGCCCGGCGCTGGTTCTTTCGCCGCACGCGTATAACAGCCGAATCGGCTTGGCTGTACTATGTCCAATCATCAGCCAGGTGAAAGGGTATCCGTTCGAGGTAGCAATTCCCGAGGGGCTGCCGGTGCGCGGCGTCGTCTTGGCCGATCAGATCAAGCGTCTGGACTGGCAAGCCCGCCATGCTGACCCAATTTGCACGCTGCCGGACACAACTGTTCAAGAAGTATTAGGGAAGCTGCTGCTATTGTTGACTTGAGCGGGGCTTTCGAGTTTCATGAGCCGCCGTCGCGCCTCCTCAGCCAGCGCAGCACGTAGTTCCGGCGGCGAAAGCACCTCCACGGCTGTTCCCCAGCCAAAGAGCCATGACTGGACCTCTCGTAAGTCATGGACGCGATAGACCATCACCGGCGCCTCCGGCGCCCCCTCCTCACACACAAAAGTATAATGCTGTCGCTCGCGTACCCACATAAAAGCGGATGATCTCGCTCCAACGCTCCACTTGGGCGCAGCTGGCCTTGGGCAAGACTCTATCACGCAGCCAACACAGATACAATGTGAGCGCCATTCTTGACGTTGGTTTAGCAGGGCGCTACACTGGGGTAACGATCAGCGCACCCAAGCGAGAGGAATTTTCTATGCAACTTGCAGGCAAAGTCGCATTTGTCACCGGCGCAGGCTCCGGCATCGGCAAGGCAGCCGCCCTCACCTTTGCCCAGGAGGGCGCCAAGGTCGCCGTTTTGGGGCGCACCGAGAGCCAGTTGAACAAGACGGTCGAGGAGATCAAGGGTGCAGGCGGCGAAGCGTTGGCCGTCTTGGGCGATGTCTCACAACCTAACGATGTAGAGCAGGCTATCCAGCGGGTGCTTGACGCCTGGGGCCGGCTCGACATTGTCCTCGCCAATGCCGGCATCAACGGCGTCTGGGCCTCATTAGAGGAACTGACCCCCGACGACTGGGACAAGACGCTCAACATCAACCTCAAGGGCACCTTCCTGACCGTCAAGTATGCCGTGCCTCACCTCAAAAAGCAAGGCGGCGCCATTGTCGTGGTCTCGTCGGTCAACGGCACCCGCATGTTCAGCAACACCGGCGCCACGGCCTACGCCTGCTCCAAAGCCGCACAACTGGCCTTCACCAAGATGACCGCGCTGGAGCTGGCCCCCCACAAGGTGCGCATCAACTGCATCTGCCCCGGCTGGATCGCCACCGAGATCGGCGACAACACCGACCGCCGGCCCATTGACCGCTGGCCGGTAGAGTATCCCAAGGGAGCCGTTCCCCTGACCCACGGCAAGCCCGGCTCGGCAGAACAGGTGGCCCAGCTCATCCTCTTCCTGGTCTCCGATGCCTCCAGCCATATCACCGGCACCGAGATGTGGATTGACGGCGGCCAATCGCTGCTCCAGGGCTAGCGCCCATCTCCCGAACAAAAATGTTATGTAAATATCCGAATGTTCGTATCTGCGAAACCACCTGAACCCGCATGAGGACCAGCGATGAAGATCACCAACGTCACGCCCATGACCATGGGCACTGACTGGCGCAACATCACCTTTGTCAAAGTTGAGACCGACGAGGGGCTGACCGGCGTCGCCGATGCGCGTGTCATCAACCGCACCGAAGCGGTGGTGGGCTATCTGAAGGAGGCCGTGCCCCGCTATGTGCTGGGCAGCGACCCCTTCAACATCGAGCAGCTTGTCCACCGCATGTACCTGGAAGACTATGGACGCGCCGGCGAGTTGGTCATGACCGGCATCGCCCTGATCGAGATCGCCTGCTGGGACATTGTCGGGCAGGCGCTGGGCCAGCCGGTCTACCGCTTGCTGGGCGGCGCAGTGCGCGACAAGATCAAAGCTTATGCCAACGGCTGGTACACCGTGGAGCGCACGCCCCAGGAATTTCACGCCGCGGCCCGCCGGGTGGTGGAGCGGGGCTACCGGGCGCTCAAGTTCGACCCCTTCGGCGCAGGCTTCTATGAGATGGAGCGGGCCGAAAAGCACAAAGTGGTGGAGCTAGTGGAGGCCGTGCGCGACGCCGTAGGGCCGGAGGCGGAAATCCTCATCGAGATGCATGGCCGCTTCAATCCGGTCACGGCCATCGAGTTCGCCCGCCTGCTGGCCCCCTATGAGCCAAGCTGGCTGGAGGAGCCGGTGCCGCCCGAAAACCTGGCCGCGCTCAAAAAGGTGGCCGATGCGGTCGCGCCGTTGGGCATCCCCATCGCCACCGGCGAGCGCATCCACACGCCCTTCGAGTACCGGGAGTTGTTCGAGCTACAGGCCGCCGACATCATCCAGACCGACATCACCCATTTTGGCGGCATCCTCAACACCAAGAAGGTGGCCGCCTGGGCCAACAACTACTATATCCTGATCGCGCCCCACAACGTGGGCGGGCCGGTCTCGACCGCGGCCGCGCTCCACCTGGCGGCCTCCACGCCTAATTTCAAGATTCAAGAGTATTTCAACGACTTCGCCGAAGCCTTTGTCAAGGAGGCCGCCACCGGCCTGCCGGAGGTAGTAGACGGCTACTTTGCCCTGCCGGAGGGGCCGGGGCTGGGCTTAACATTGAACGAGGAGGTCATCGCCGCCCATCCCCAGCGCGCCCTGCACTTCAACCTCTACGCCGAGGACTGGCACAAACGAAGTG
>DATLZJ010000327.1:0-2471 GCA_035574055.1 Caldilineaceae bacterium | reverse complement strand
TTTGGCTGGCGTCCTGATAATTCTCTTTAATGAACTGGAACGCCTCTGCCACCGTCATATAACGGCGCAGCGAGGGCGGCGCGACATTCATAATGCCGCCCGCCGTGTCTTCCGCATAGGCAAGGAGAGGCGCAACGGCCTCGGCCTCGGCCATCTGCTCGAGGACGGCCGTGGCGTCTTCCGGCTCCATCTCGCTCAAGATGTCGGCGGCGACATCCGGCTCCATCACGTCGAGGACATCGGCGAGGATCTCATCGTCCAATTGTTGGACGACCTCGACCGCCTCTTCGACATCCATTTGCTCAAAGACGCCGGCCAGCTCGACTGGCTCCAGGCGCGCCACCAGGGCGGCCTGGGTCTCCGGCTCCAGCATCGCCAGCACCTCGGCGCCGTCGGCAGGGTGCAGGGCGCGCAGGTACTCCGCTGCGGCCTCTAGGTCGCCTGCCGCCAGCAAGGTTTGCATCTGCTCCATGGCGTCTTCCACCTTGATGGGGTCTACCATGTGACAGCCTCCTTTCGCAACCGTATAGATCGGACCAGGTTGGGCGGTCCAGCCTTCCCCAGTGCGGGGGGCGAAGGGGCGGAGCTGTACCGCGGCTGCGAGCAGCGGAGCGCGTCTAGCCGGTGGGGCGGGCTTGGTTAGCCGCGGCGGCGGTTCATGGAATTGTGGTGCGGTAAGGAATCGAGGTCGCCGGAGGTGGCGATGCTAACGGCCAGGGTGCTTGCGGCGGGCGATTGCACCCTGGCGTCCGGCTCCGGTTGAGCCGGCTATAGAGTCACAAGGGGCGCTGCGCCCTGCCCATACAGCCCTGGATTCCTCCACCGCGCCACAAGTGCGCCGTGCTGAATCCGGCCGGGCGCCCAGTGGGCGTCTCCGCTGCGGGCAGTATAAAAGCGAATCGCGTCGCTTTGTTTGTGGACAGTGGCGCCGCCCAAGGTCTGCCGGCTCGGAAGGTCCAGACAGACGATGGGCAGGCTACTACTGTCGGGGTCGGACCCCTCTTCAGTCGCTGCGTGTAATTGATGCGTATTCATAGAACTCTTACATGTCGGGAAGGGACCCAGTGTCGCCTTCTCTGGCATGGTCGCGCCAGGATACCACGGGAAAGTTGGTGTGTCAATTACACATCCGCCAGCCACGCCGGGCCGGAAGACTTGACAGCCGGCCCGGATCGGGATACAGTTCCCTCTCTGAATAGTTCGTGCATCAAACTATTTCCTGGCCTGATCCTCTGGCCTAGGCTCTTTTTGGTGAGGCGCTCATGTCTGCCCTACGCAAGATCAGCCCCTTTTTGCGCCCCTATCGCGTTGTCCTCATCTTGGGCCTTCTGACCACGGTGTTGCCTGTGGTGATGGAGCTGCTGATCCCGCGCCTGCTGCAATATATGATTGACCAGGGCATTCGCGCTGGGAACATGCAGGCGATTTGGACAGGCGGCGGGCTGATGTTCCTCACTGCGTTGCTGGGCGCAGTGGCGACGCTAGGCCAAGGCTACTGCCGCGCTCAAATCTCCCAAGGCGTCGCCTATGACCTGCGCAATGCCCTCTTTGCCCACATCCAATCTTTGTCGTTCGCCAATTTGGACCAGATGCAGACCGGCCAGTTGATGACCCGGCTTTCCAGCGATGTTGACATGGTGCGCAACTTCGCCAGTGCAGGGCTGGCGCTGCTGCTGCGCGCCCTGCTTATGATCCTGGGCGCGCTGGTGATGGTGCTGATTGTCGACTGGCAGCTTGGCTTGGTGGTGGTCGCCATGCTGTTAGTGGCCGCCGTCGTGATCCGGCTCATTCTGCGCACGGTTCAGCCGCTTTTTATGGTAGTGCAAGCCAAGCTTGCCGCCCTTAATACCATTGTCCAGGAGAATCTGGCCGGGGTGCAGGTGGTCAAAGCCTTTGTGCGCGAGTCCCACGCCATTGGGCAGTTTGAGGAGGGCAACGCGGCATATCTGCGCCAGAACGTGCGGGTTGGGCGGCTGCTGGCGCTGGCGATCCCGCTGCTGGCGCTGATCACCAATGTGGGCATGGTAGCAGTGATCTGGTTTGGGGGGGTGGATGTCATCAGCGGGCGGCTCAGTGTCGGCGAACTGGTGGCCTTCAACAACTACCTGCTGATCGGCATGGCCCCGCTGTTGCTCCTGAGCAACATGCTGGCAATGGTCTCTCGCGCCGACGCCTCCGCCGAACGTATCCTGGAGCTATTGGCGACTGAGCCGGCCATTCGCGTTGCGCCCCAACCCTATCGCAGCCCTACCGTCGCCGGCGAGGTGGTCTTTGAGGATGTTTCCTTTCATTACGGCGACCACCAGGCCGGCAATGGACGCGCGCAGGGCCATCTCCCGGCCCTCCCTGCGCCGTTGTCCAGCCAAAATGGCGTTGCGCCCTCCCGTGGGGTCAACGGCGGGGACGCCAATGGCGCTGCGGGTGAGGTCCTCTCCCATGTCAGCTTTGCTGTCGCCCCCGGCCAGACGGTC
>DATLZJ010000326.1:0-7422 GCA_035574055.1 Caldilineaceae bacterium | reverse complement strand
GCTGGCGCGGGGACATCAGGTGCGCGGCTTCGCCCGCCGCCCAACGCCGGGGCTGGAGGATTATGTGATCGGCGACTTAAGCGACCGTGAGAAGGTACGCCAAGCGGTGGAGGGGATGGAGATCGTCATTCACCTGGGCGCCTATCCCAATGACGCAGACTTTCTTGATGTGCTGCTGGAGCCAAACGTGCGCGGGCTATACCATATCTGCGATGCGGCGCGTGAATTCAAAGTAGAGCGGTTGGCGCTGGCAAGCACGATGCAGACAGTGTCAGGCTTTGGCTGGCCCGACCGCCCGATCCGCATCGAAGAGGGGCCAAAGCCGGTCAACCATTACGCCTTGACCAAGGTCTGGGCCGAGCAGATGGGCGATATGTATGCCAGGGTTTACGGGCTGTCGGTCATCAATGTGCGGATCGGTTGGCTGCCGCGCAACCCGGACGAGGCCGACCGACTCAAGAGCAGCCGGATCGGCCCAGACACCTACTTCAGCCATGCCGACGCACAGCGCTTTTATGAGCGGTGTGTCGAGTCGCCGACACCCAGCCCCGGCGAAGCGATCACTGTCTTTGCCACCAGCCGGCCCAAGCAGGTGGAACGCATGGAGCTAGAGCCGGCGCGCCGGCTCTTGGGCTATGAGCCGCAGGACGTTTGGCCCGCCGGGCTAAACTTTGAATATGCGCCATAGAGGAGATACGCCGTAGAGCTTGATCCGCTCTACTTGGCGAGCAGCCGGTCCGCTATCTTGGGCAGGTCTGCCAGGTCCTCAAGCTCAACGGGGGGCAGCTCGCGAAAGGGCGAGCCGCCGAACCATTGGCCGGAGTACGGGTAGTAGCCCGGCAGACTTACGACCGATTCCAGATTGCGCGTAACCAGCAGGTAAAAGGGGCCATTGGGATCGGTACGGTTGCGGTCAATCTCTTCGCGCAGCGCAGCCGCGTCGCGGGCATAGGGCAGCACTCGGTCTATGGCGTCATGGCGGGCCTCTATCCAAAATGATGGAATAGACTGGTGCTGCCATTCACCGTGTATAAAGTTACACTCTTCCCAGACCGCCAGGACACGCATGGGCTGTTCTCTCTATCTCTGACTCGTTGATCGCCGGTTCTCAGTGTATGCCCGCTTCGCCTCTGTTTACTTTACCTTACTTTACCTCTGGTTACGTCACCTCTTGTATCGCACGCGGATGTGCGAGTACTTTTGGAGGAACGCCTGGAGCAGGTCGTAGCTCTGGCGAGCAAAGTCGTCGGAGAGCGCATCCCGCTCCGCCGGCAAATCAACGACGATGGTCTCAACGTCCTGTACCGATAGACCACCGTGGACTTGGCCTTCGATGTAAAAGGGCATCATCTTGATGATTTCAGCCTCGCTCTTGCCCATATTCAGTTCCTGGGCGACCAGGACCTTGACGGCGCCGGCGTTGTAGGCCAAGGTCGTTTCCATGTGCTCGGCAGTGCCGATGGATTTCTCTGCGGAAACGTCCTTCAGGTCGCTGATATGGCTGAAGGTGTCGCGGGCTGTAAAGGTGATCCGGTTCTTGATGCTGTCTTTGAACTCAAAGAACCAGCGGCCATAGCTCGGCGCAGCGCCCTTGGGATTGTTGGTGATGTTGATGCCGACATAGTCCGGGCGGTTCTCGCGTTGTTCTTCCGTAAAGGGCATGTAGCCGAGTTTACGCTCTGCCACCTCGCGCTTTTCGGCATAGCTCATATCATCATACTTCTTGTTGATCACCCCGCCCGGCGCGTCTTTGCTGTTTGCCAACTGCCAACAGGTTTTGAAGTCGGGCGATTCGATCAGAAAGCCGATGACCTTCTCCGGGATGTTTTTGGTCAGCTTGGCCCGCATCAGCCGGTTCAGGATGCGGTCCATCAACGCATCCGTGTTATCTACTTGGTCGGCGACGCCCGCCTCTTCCAGGTATGATTTCAAATGCCCCATGGCAAGCTCGCGATTCTCGGCGGCATACGTTTCGGCGTTGACGCGCGCAGGGTCAACCGTGAGCGACTTCGTCTTGGCCTGGTAGTAGAGCAGCTTGATGGTGGGGCGGAGCTGCGCCAGGAACTCCCGCTTTTTGGCATCGCCTTTTTTACCCTTGGCGCGGCTAGAGCTGCCGAGCCACTGCAGGGTAAGCGCCTGCAATTCGGCCAGTTTTTTGGCCTGACCGGCCTTATCATCCTCTTTGAGCTTACTGTAGCTATCCAGCGCATCGAGGATTTTGCGCCATGAGCTGCGGCCAAACACTTTATGGCCGGCTTTCCCCCCAGCCTTTTCAGCCTCTGCCTTGGTCGGCAGCCCCGTCGCGCGCTGGATGGATGGCGCCCCTTCACGGGTCTTGTCGGGCACGCCGGTTAGAACCTTGCGCTGGGTCTGTTGGACGGCCCCTTGCTGGATGGTGTGGACGGCTTCATGGGTCGTCAGCTTCAGATCATGGGGAGATTGGCCCGCGCCATAGAAGATATGGTTCTTATAGGTAAAGGCCCTCGCGCCCAGGTCGCGAGTGAGCTGGACGGCGCGGCGATCGGTATGCACCTTGACGCTCGCCAGGTCTGCGCCTAGCTTCGGCTCTAAATGCTTGCGTACACTCGGTGGAAGCGAGCTGCCCCCATTGCGGGCGCGCTGAATGGCCTGTTCCAGCTCGCCATCCACCGGCCCGCCCTGCAAACCGATGGGCGCCCGGCGCTGGATGCGGCTGATGATGGGCGCGCGCTGAACTTGCGGAGTCTCCTCGCTGGAGGAAGGCGCGGGCACGTGCAATACGCGGTTGGCGACTTCGTCGGCCTCCCGTTCATAGCGGTCATTGGCCGGGCCGACGATCAGCTTGGCCTGGGGGACGGGCGGCTGCAAAGGCCGGGGGTCTTTGCCCAATAGGCGGGCCGTGTCGCGATTGCCGATGCTGCGCTGCAAGGCCATCACATCGCGCGGCGTCAGGCGGCGTGTGTCACTCTGGGCGCGCTGCAGAGCGGCTGGTGAGAGATGCGGTTCGGTCGAGGTCTCTAGGGGCTGGGTATGCGATGTAGCTACTTTCTTGGCATTCTCTGGTTGCTTTTGAACTCGCTCGGACATCTGATCACCAGATTTCCAGGGCCAAATCGCAGATCTGCGCGGCCATTGTGAAGAGGTTGAGATGATGATCCGTGTACTGTCAGAATATGGCGCTAGAGGATGGGAACCGGCGCTGTTGCAAAGGGTGTGGGCTGTGGACTGCAATCGGCGCCCCAGATCAGCGGCCAAAATATCGTATCAAGACTTCTGGCTCCGGCCAAATTTGCCATCGGCGCGCTGGATGGCCTGGAGGCTTTGGGGCTTGTCTCTGGGCTGTGATATGATGGCGCGTATGGCCGGAGCGCGCGACCTTTTGCCTGTTCTGAGGCCGGCGGCGCCGGCCCGTAACTATGAATCCACGAACGCTCAAAGTTCTCGAATACGACAAAATCCTGGAGCGCGTCGCCGCCCATTGCTCCTTTAGCGGCGGCGCAGAGCTGGCCTATGCCTTGCTGCCCAGCGATGACCTGGCGACGGTCCAGGAGTGGCTGGCGCAGACGACAGAAGCCTACAAGCTGTTGGACCAGAAGACCGATATCGGCTTTGGCGGCGTGCGCGATGTCCGGCCCGAGCTGGAGCGGGCCGAGCGCGGGGCGATGTTGCTGGCCCAAGAACTGTTGGAGGTCCGCAACACACTGCTGCGGGCGCGCATGTTGCAGAACACCCTGACCCGCCTGGCGCATTCCTTTCCCCGGCTGGCGGAAATGGCCGCCAATATCGAGCCGTGCAGCCACGTCATTGCCGAAATCGGTCGCTGCATCAACGACCGCGGCGAGGTTGTAGATGGCGCCAGCGACGCCCTGGCCCGCATCCGCCAGGAGCTGCGCGTCGCCCAAGAGCGGCTGCTCAGCACCCTGGACCGCCTGATCCACTCCTCCGAGATTCGCCCCTATCTGCAAGACGCGCTGGTGACCCAGCGCCAGGGGCGCTATGTCATCCCGGTGCGCGCCGAGCATAAGGGCAATGTGGATGGGATCGTCCATGACCAGTCGGCTAGCGGCGCGACGCTCTTTATCGAGCCGATCAAGGTGGTGCAGCAGAACAACGCGGTGCGCGAGCTGGAACTGCAAGAGGAGCGGGAGGTGCGCCGCATCCTGACCGAGCTGACCGAGCTGGTGGCGGATGAGGCGACCTACATCCGGCGCGATATCCAAATCCTGGCCGAGCTGGACTTTACGCTGGCAAAGGCCAAGTATGCCTATACGCTGGAGGCATCTACGCCGGAGATGGTCCCCTTCCGGCCCGGCAAGCAGCCCCTGCCCGGCACCGGCGAGAACGGCGTTGACCCCCTCTATCACCCTGGCTCGGTCATTGACCTGCGCCGCGCGCGCCATCCACTGCTGGACCCCAACACGGTGGTGCCGGTGGATATCTATCTGGACGAGTCCACCTACATCATCGTGATCACCGGCCCTAACACCGGCGGCAAGACCGTTACCCTCAAGACGGTCGGCCTGCTGGCGCTCATGGCCCAGTCGGGGCTGATGTTGCCGGTGGAGCCGGGCAGCCGGCTCAGCGTCTTCGAGGGCGTCTACGCCGACATCGGCGATGAGCAGAGCATCGAGCAGAACCTGAGCACCTTCAGCAGCCACATGACTCACATCATCGAGATTTTGGAGGAGGCGGACCCGACCAGCCTGGTGCTGCTGGACGAGCTGGGCGCGGGGACCGACCCGGATGAGGGGTCGGCGCTGGCGATGGCGCTGCTGGACAATTTGCGCGACCGGGGCATTACGACCTTTGCCACCACCCATTACAGCGATTTGAAGCTCTATGCCCACAATACGCCGGGGGCGCGCAACGCTTCGGTTGAGTTCGATGTGGAGACGCTCAGCCCTACCTATGAGTTGAGCATCGGCCTGCCGGGCCGCTCCAATGCGTTGATCATCGCCCGCCGGTTGGGGCTGAACCCGGTAATCGTCGAGCGGGCCGAGGGCATTGTGCGCCCCGATGCGCTCCAGGCCGATGCGCTGCTGGATGACATCAAGCGGGCCAAGCAGGAGGCGTTGCAGGCCAGCAGCCGGGCCAAGGAGCGGGAGCGCCAGGTGCAGGCCATCGAGGCCGACCTGCGCTACCAGCTCGCTCAAATCGAGGAGGCGCGGCGTTCGGTCATCGCTGAGACGCGCGCGCTGATGCAGCAAGAGCTGGACGAGGTGCGCCGGGAGATCGAGCAGACCCGCCGCCAGCTTGCGCGCGCGACCCAGTTCTCCGGCGCGGGGCAAGCCGGCAGCCAGGAGCGCGACCTGGCCGAGGCCGAGCGGGCGGTCACGCGCCGCCAGCGGGAGACCGAGGAGGTGGATACCGCGGTGGTGATGCCTGGCGCGGCCCATGAGCGCCTGGCCGGCCCGATTGAGGTGGGCGACCGGGTTTGGGTGCCCAATCTGCAAGCCAGCGGCGAAGTGCTGGCCCTCTACGAGCGCACCGCCGACGCCGATGTGCAGATCGGCAATTTCCGCCTGAAGCTGCCCCTCAAGCGGCTGGAGCTGCGCCAGAAGGCGGTGCGAGACGAGCCGCCGCGCGTTCATATCCAGGCCGGCGCGATGCACGAAAGCCCCGGCATTGAGTTTGACATGCGCGGCGCGCGGGTCGAGGAGGGGTTGGCTCAACTGGAGCGGTATCTGGATAATGCCTATCTGGCGCGGCTGCCGTGGGTGCGGATTATCCACGGCAAGGGAACCGGCGCGCTGCGCGATGCCGTTCGGAATCTGTTGCGCCAGCACCCGGCGGTCGGCGAGTTTCGGGCGGGGAGCGACGGCGAGGGCGGCGATGGGGTGACCATCGCCAAGCTGGTAGGCAATTAAGAACAACAGCGTTCATCTCTGCACGAGTGTATCAACAACTGCCGTATCAACAACTGCCGGCGCCACTCGTGGCGTCATTACAACAACACACCTGCGCCGTAGGCGCGGTATTCTTATCGCACAAGCAGGTCAAGTCAGGACGTGCGGCAGGATGCCGCACCTACCCATTGGGCAATGAGCCGGTTGGCCGCCAGGCAGGGGAGTGAGGGGGGCCTTGAGCCAGAAACCATTGGTCTGTAGCGTCGGTGTGACCGCCTACAACGAGGAGGAGAACATCGGCCATCTCTTGGAGGCGCTGTTGGAGCAGCACCTTCATGAGGTCGAGATCGCCGAGATCATTGTGGTGGCGAGCGCCTGCACCGACCGCACGGTGCCCATCGTGCGCGAGTTCATGGCGCGCGACCCGCGCATCCGGCTCATCGAGCAGGAGAAGCGGGAGGGCAAGACCAGCGCCGTTAATCTCTTTTTGGGCGCCGCCACCAGCGATATCTGCGTGCTGGAGAGCGGCGACACGATTCCCCATGAATATGCCGTCGAGCATCTGGTGCGTATGTTCGCCGATCCTGCGGTGGGTATGGTGGGCGCGCAGAAGATCCCGGTCAATACACCCGACCATATTGTCGGGCTATTGAGCCATCTGCGGCTGCGCATGGAGCATGAGCTATGTCTGGAAATCCCGCGGCTGGGGGAGATGATCGCCTTTCGCAAGCTCTTTGACCGCATCCCGCCTGATGTGGCGATGGACGAGGCCTTTGTCGAGGCGCTGGTGGTCAAGCGGGGGCTGGCAGTCAAGTATGCGCCCGATGCGGTGGTCTACAATACCGGGCCGGACACCATTCGCGACTTTGTGCGCCAGCGGCGGCGCAACCATGCAGGCCATCTCTATCTTAAGCACAAGTATGGCTATGCCGTCAGCAGCATTCAAAATCGCCGGGTGCTGCGGGTCGCGCTGAAGGAAGTTTGGGGCGTGATACGGCTGCTTTGGGTGCTTTTCCTGCTGGCGACGCTGGAGGCATGGAGCCGCCTGCTGGGCTGGTATGACTTCGCCATCAAGGGCGACCGCCACGTGACCTGGGATATGGCCTGGAGCCAGAAGCAGGATGTCCAGGAGATGCGCCGCAGCACACAGGCGCGGCCGCTGGCTGTGGGGAGCGCGCCGGGGCCGCGCGTCACGCCCGGGGCCGGCCCGGAGCGGATGGACGAGAGCCGGCCTGCGCCCCAGGCGTCGGGGTCGCGCGCCGGATAGATGCGGGCATGAAGCAATCGCTCTGGAATTTTCTCAAGCTGGTCATTGGCCTGGGGCTGCTGGTCTTTCTCTTTCTCCGGCTGGAAGACCCGGCGGCGCTCTGGCGGCAGATGGTCGAAGCCAACAAGCTGCTGCTGCTGTTGGGCGCGCTCTGCTACACAGCGGCGGTGGCGCTGAGCGGGTTGAAGTGGGGCGTGCTGCTGCACGCGTCGGGCATCTCGGTCGGTGTCGGGCGTTTGCTGGCCTACCAGTGGGTCGCGGAGTTCTTCAACAGCTTTCTGCCGGCGCAGGTCGGCGGGGATGTCATGCGCGGCTATGCCGTGGCGGTGG
>DATLZJ010000325.1:0-3433 GCA_035574055.1 Caldilineaceae bacterium | reverse complement strand
CTTCTCGGCGCTTTGGCGCGCCAGGAAACGGGGTTAGAATATGTGCGCACGCTCCTATGGTACCTAGCTGCTGCAGGAGAGCGCATCACTGAGGCTGATATTCGTCAGCTTGCAGCCTCGGCGCTTTCACGGGAAGGAGAGACAATCGTGGCGACACTTGCCCAGAGATGGCTGGAGCAGGGAATCGAACAGGGGATTGAACAGGGGATCGAGCAGGGTCTGGAACAGGGGCGACAGGAAGGTGTGCAAGTTGCCCGCCACACCATTATCGCCATTCTCCGCGCCCGCTTTACCCCAAGTGAAGAGGAGCTGGAGGCAGTCGCCCAGAGGTTAACACAGGTCATAGACCTCCAGCGCCTAGAGGCGCTCAACCTCTACGCGCTGGAGGCCAGTTCGCTGGCTGAATATATACAGCAACTTGAAGGATAGCTTGGCTCCTTGTTATGCGCCGGGCGCGCCGGAGGCGGCAAAGAACTCGTCCTGCAACTGCTTAGATGTGTTATCGCGCTTGACGAGCCGGATGGCTTGGACCAGGGCGCGCGCCACAGCGTCAAGCTGGCGTTCCCCCTTGTCTGGGGTACCCGGTGTGCCATCCCCGCGATAGTGGGTGGGGTGGTCAGCATACCACCAGATGCCTGTGGTGAGGCCGGCTGCCCGTAGCTCGTCCAACCGGCCCAGCGGCTGCCCCTCTCCGTCGGCGCGTAGCTCCGAGCGCTGGACCAGATCGGGCCGGATCGCCATGATCAGACTCGTTTCACTCTCCCCGGCGTGACCGTCCACCTGGCTCTCCCATTGCGCCCGAATCTCTGCCTCCTCCTCCGGCAGCGCGCGCGGCTGCCACGCGTAAAGCACATAATCCCGCGGCGACGCCATCTGGATTTGGGTCAAAAAGCCCATCAGGAAACGATTGCCGCCGTGCGCGTTGACCAGGATGATCTTGTTGAGACCGTTGCGCGCGATCTCGCGCAGCACATTCTCACAGAGCCGCACGATTAGCTCCGGATCAATGGCTATCGTCCCGGCGCAATGGCGCGCCTCCAGTATCTGGGTGAAGATGAAGTCCGGGAAGATCACGACCGGCTCTACCTCGGCGGCCCGCCGGCAGATCTCACGGGCGATAAACATATCGGTCCCCAACGGCAGATGATGGGCGTGGCGCTCAATACAGGAAAAGGGGAGCAGGCAGACCCCTTCCACCCGCTCGACCTGGCGAACAAACTCATCTCCGGTCAGTTCTTCCCAACGCATACAGATTCCCTTTACCTTCCGTGCCGTTCATTTCGTAACCGCGTGGGCGGTCATAGACAACTAGCCCGCGAAGAGCGGCGTCATCTGCTGCTCGCGCAGCATGGACTCCATCTCCTCGTCGCTGGGGCGGCGCTCATAGCGGCTGGCCGCATCCAGTATCTTGGGCAGCAGGTCCACATCGCCGGCGGTGTTGAGGAAGATGCCGGGCCGGCCTAACACCCAATGCACCGCCAGATCAATGTCCCGCTGGTCCTCCAGCGGCTGATACCAGGTGGTACGCGTGCGCTCGGTGGTTGCCCACGGCCCGCGGGTGATGCCTTTAATGGTCTGCACCGCGACATTGCGCTCCTGGCAGAGTTGCATCAGGCGCTCGAAGTCGGCGGCATACTTCTCATTCTGCATCATCGGGTAGTTGTAGGGGAGCAGCACCGAATCAAAGTCGAATCGCTCTAAGCTGCGCCGGTGCATGGCAGCGATGGTCAAGCCGTGGCCGGTGACGCCGATAAAGCGCACCAACCCCTGCTCGCGCGCCTCGACTGCGGCTTCGAGCGCGCCGCCCGGCCCCATCGCTGTATCCCACTCGTCGGGGTGGACCAGATTGTGAAGCTGGATCAGGTCTACCTGATCGGTGCGCAGCCGGTCCAGCGAGCGGCGAATCTCGTCTCTCGCCTTTTCATAGGTGCGCTCGCCCGTCTTGGTCGCCAGGAAGAAGTCCTTGCGGTGCTTCTCCATCCACGGCCCGATGCGTAGCTCTGAATCGCCATAGCTGGCCGCCGTATCAATATGGTTGACGCCATACTGTAACAACGTCTCCAGCACCCGGTCGGCGACCTCCTGTGTCACCCGGCCCAACGCCGCTGCGCCAAAGATCGTGACGCTGCTCATGTGTCCGGTGCGCCCAAAGGGCTGCTTGCGAATCATCTCATGCCTCCTTCGCCAGTTGTAGATCGAGGAACTCGGCGTAGGCGACGGCCAGCGCCGCCTCATAAACCATGCGAACAGGCACGCCCTGCTCGGCGGCCAGCCGGATGCAATCGTCCTGCTCCGGCTTGGCCCCTACGACTTGCCCATTCACAACCTTGAGCTTGACCTGAACTTGTCCAAACGGGGTGGTGAGGCGGCGCAGCTCACGGCCCGCGGCATAGCGCCGCACCGGTTGCACCCGTACCCCCAGCGTGGTCGTCTCGCGCAGCAGCACCCCGACCAATGGCTGCTCCTGCTCCACCGGCGCCAGTACGCTGAGCTGTACCCCCGGTCGCCCCTTCTTCATCTGGATGGGCGTGAGCCACACATCCAGCGCGCCTGCGGCGAAGAGCGCCGCTGCCGCCGCTGCGTACAACTCCGGATTCATATCGTCAATATTCGTCTCCAGCAGCGCCAACGGATGCTGCTCGCCGTTCCCGGCGACCTCATGCCCCTCGCCCAGCCAAAGGCGGGCCACATTCGGCCAGGCGAATTCCTTGCGCCCCGCGCCCAAACCAATACGCGCCAGGCGCATCGGCGGCTGCCGGAAGATCGCCAGCTCGGCCAGCAGCGCCGCGCCGGTTGGCGTCACCAGCTCGCCCGGCCCCGGCGCGGGCCGGGTCGGCGCTTGGACCGCAGCCAGCAGCGCCAGGGTTGCCGGTGCTGGCAGGGGAATCCGACCGTGGGCCGTGTTAGCCCAGCCTTCGCCCAACGGTAGCGAGCCGGCGTAGAGCTGCGTCACGCCCAACGCGTGCAGCCCCACACAGACGCCAACAATGTCAATGATGGCGTCCAGCGCGCCGACCTCGTGAAAGTGAACCTCCTCCACCCCCGTGCCATGGACCGCGGCCTCGGCTTCGGCCAGGCGGCGAAAGACTGCCTTCGCACGCGTTGCTGCCGCAGGGGGCAGATCGCCCCGGTCAATGATCGCCAAGACATCGTGCAGATGGCGGTGATGGTCCCCTTCGGCGGCGCTTACCTGGAGTAGCGTCGCGGCCAGCGGCCCCCGCATGACCGTCTCCTGGCGAACGGCCCAGCTTCCAGGCGGCAACCCTAACCGTGCCATGGTCGCCTCCAGCTCGGCCAGCGGCCATCCCGCGTCCACCAGGCACCCCAGAAACATATCGCCGGAGATACCAGAGGGCATGTCCAGATAGGCGATC
This sequence comes from Caldilineaceae bacterium, assembly GCA_035574055.1. Lineage (GTDB taxonomy): Bacteria > Chloroflexota > Anaerolineae > Caldilineales > Caldilineaceae > QEUY01. The sequence goes on along the minus strand of DATLZJ010000325.1, from coordinate 59 downwards.
CGCCGCCCGCTCATCAGCTGATCCATCCACGCGTCATGTGGGGAGCAGCTCGCTCAGAG
>DATLZJ010000324.1:0-6924 GCA_035574055.1 Caldilineaceae bacterium | reverse complement strand
TAGGGGGTGCGTAGGAGCGCGGCAAGCTGGTCGAGCAGGGCAGCGTCGGGGCCGGTGATGACCACGCAGGTATGGCGGCGCACGGCCAGCTCGCCGGCAATCGAAGGCCCGCCGATGGCGGCGATGCGCAGACCCGATTGTAGCGCAGGCGGCAGCCCATCGCGCAGCACCTCAGGCAGAATGCGCAGGCGCTCACCGTCTCCCTCCAGCCCTTTGGTCAGCATCAAGACCGGCGTCGAAGGCGCCAGCGCCTCCCCCAGCCGGTCCGCCGCCCACTCGACCCCCAGCGAGTTGACGCCGACCACCACCAGATCGGCGCCGCGCATGGCTTCTCCCAGCCGGTCATAGGTGTAGGGGGTGACCGCATCGGGCAAGCGCACCCGCAGCCGCGGGTGCATCCGGCTTTCGTGGATCTCCTCAATAATGTCGCCGTCCAGGTGAGTGCCCACCAGCCGCACCTGGTGGCCGTTGTCGGCCAGCGGCGTGCTAAAGGCGCTGCCCATCAGCCCTGCGCCCAGGATCACTACATTCGCCATGTTCTACTCCGCGGGTAAGGTGGGCGAGCGCAGCACGCTGGGCGCTGCCGCAAAATGCGCTTTGGCGGGTGTCTCTCGCTCGCCCCGCTTGTTCTTTACGGCGCTCTCGATAGTTTTGTCCATGCCGTCGCCGGCGGCGTCTGCGCGGCGTGCGGCTCCACCGCCGCGGCCAGGGCCGCTGCCGCCAGCAGCACCAGCACGATCCAAATCAGGTCAGCCAGCAGGAGATGAAGCAACTGGAGGGGAACAGGCGCCAGGAGCGCCACGTTGAGCGCGCCGAGCAGCAGTTGCCCTACATAGAGTGCGGCCAATGCCCAGACCAGGCGCCGGACCTGGGGGCTTGGATGGCTGCGCAGCGCGCGCCAGGCAGCAAGCGCCAGCAGCCCGCCAACGCCAAAGGCAATGGCCGGATGATAGACGCGCAGGTCCACCAACGCCGCCACCACAGGCGAGCTGTCAGGGCTGATGCCCGCCGTCAACACAAGGGTATCGCCCAGGGCGATGATGCCGCCGCTGGCGCCGAGGATCAACATGCCCAGCAGCGCCGCGGCCAAGAGCGCCACACCGGCTCCTTGTCCGCGCAGCCGCACGCCGGGCTGCCCACTGCCCCACCAGGCCGTCAAAGTCAACGCGGCCAACAGCAGAAAGGTATTGATCAGGTGGCCTGCCACCCAATAGGCGCGTGCAACCGAGACGTTGGCAGCGACCAACTCCAGCAGCACCAGCCCTGCGCCGATGAGCGCTTCTACGATCATCAGCGCCAGCGACGCCCATGCGGCCCTCCGCACGCGATGACCGGGCGCAAAGGCGCGCCAAGCCCAGAGCGCCAACGCCACAACCAGCAGCAAGGCCACCCCGCTGCTGGCCCGGTGCGACAGCTCGATGAGCGTTTCGAGCCGCTCAGGGCGCGGGATCACCTGACCGTTACAGAGCGGCCAATGGCTGCCGCACCCGGCGCCCGATCCGGTGGCGCGCACGAAAGCGCCCCAGAGAATCACCAGCACATTCACAGCCAGCACACCCCAGGCAAAAGGGGCAAACCGCGATTGCACCATCATGTCTCCCGCGCTTCTGGCGACATGCTCCCTCAGCATGTCGCTGCCGTTCCATATTTGTGCATTATAGCACAAGTCAGCGCGACAGCGGGCGACTAGGAGGGTTGTGCGCGAGGGTGCGGAGCCGATCCGCGCCGGCGACCAGCAGGCGGCGCAGCTCCTCGGCGGTGCGCCGGTACTCATCCGGCCCGCCGCCAACCGGGTCCACGATGTCATAGGCCGGGCCGGAAAGCTCGCTGAGAAGAAAAATCCGCGAGGCAGCGTGGGGAAACTCAATGCGCAGCGCTTCCTGATGGCCCCGCTCCATCACCACAATCAGGCGGTAATGGTCTACCAACGCCCGGTCAATGAGCCGGGAGCGATGGCGCTGAAACGACAGCTCGTGCTCGGCCAATATCCGCACAGCCAGCGGCATAGCAGGCAGGCCATCTTGCGCCCATGTCCCCGCCGACCCGATCTCCCAGCGGTCATCCGGGTAATGGTCGGTCACATAGGCGCGCCAAAAAACGGCCGCCATCGGCGAACGGATGCGGTTGGCGGTACAGACAAACAGGACAGAGTAATCGCCCACAGCTTAACCGGTAGCAGTCTACTGGGCGCGTGCGGAGGGCAGCGCCGGCTCTTCCACCATGACCGCGTGGTCGGGTGCAGGCTCTTGGCCGGAAGCAGCCACCGGCGTGAGCGGCTCATACTCCGGCACCAGCCGGCGAAATAGCTCTGTCATGGCAACCCGGTTGTTGGCCTCCGCCGCCCGCTGAAGCGCGTCGATCACCCGATCCAGATCCCTGGGCACAAAGCTGCTGGCATTAGCAGCGATGAAAATCTGGCGATGCTCCGTCCGATGGTAGTCCTCGCCCTCGACAAACAGCTCCTCAAAGAGCTTCTCGCCGGGCCGCGGCTCGGTGATCGCCAGGTCAATGTCACGGCCAATCTCCAGTCCGGAAAGCCGGATGAGATCGGTCGCGAGGTCCAAGATACGCACCGGCTCGCCCATATCCAGCACAAAGACCTCGCCGCCACGCCCCAGGACCGAGGCCTGCAACACAAGCTGGACAGCCTCGGGAATGGTCATAAAATAGCGCTTCATATCAGGGTGGGTGATCGTCACCGGCCCGCCGGCTGCGATCTGGCGGCGGAAGGTGTGAAGCACGCTGCCCCGGCTGCCCAGCACATTGCCAAAGCGCACGGCGACATAAGGCAGGCCGGTGCGTTGAGCCGTCTGGTGAACCAACAACTCCGCAACCCGCTTGGAGACGCCCATGATGTTGGTGGGATTCACTGCTTTATCGGTGGAGATCATCACAAAGTGTTCCACTCCCACCGACACGGCCGCCTCCAACAGATTGCGCGTGCCGATGACGTTATTGGCGACTGCTTCCGCCGGGTACAATTCCATCAGCGGCACATGCTTGTGGGCTGCGGCATGAAAGACAATCTCAGGCCGCACCTCGGCGAAGACCTGGCGGAGCCGGTCAGGAAAGCGAATATCCGCGACGATCCCGACCGGGGTTGGGCTGATGCGCCGAGCCGTCAGCTCTTGGACGGCCTCAAAGATCGAGTTTTCCCCGTGGCCCAAGAGAAAGAGCGCAGCCGGCGCGCAGGCGCCGGCCTGGCGGGCCAGCTCCAGCCCAATCGAGCCGCCGCCGCCGGTGATGAGCACCCGCTTGCCGGCCAGGAGCCGGCGCACCGCGGCAGTATCGGTCTCCACCACCGCGCGGCGCAACAGGTCCTCGATCTGCACGTTGCGAAGCTGATTGACCGTTACCTTCCCGTCGAGCAGCTCAAAGACGCCGGGCAGGATACGGGCATGGACGCCCGCGTTCTGGCAGAGCCGGACGACCTCGCGGATCTCTTTGCCCGGCGCTGTGGGCATGGCGATGATGACCTCGGCTATGCCTAGCTCGGCGACCGCTGCCGGAATGCCCGTGCGGCCGCCCAGCACCCTCACTCCGCAGATGACCATATTATGCTTGGCAGGGTCATCGTCGAAGAAGGCGACGGCGCGCATCCCCAGTTGGGGGTTTTGTTGTAACTCGCGCGCGATCATGGCCCCGGCGTCGCCCGCGCCCATCACAGCGACGGCGCGGATCTTCTCGCGCTGCACCGCCCGCCGCATCTTGTGACGCAGGAGGATGCGCAACAACAAGCGCGGGCCGGCGGTGGCGACCAGCCCCAAGAGCAAAAGGATCATCGGGATGGAACGGGGGATGGCCAGGTCCATCGGCGTCACCAAATCCAGCACAAAACCGGCAATGGCCACGCCGCTAACCACCGCCGACCAGGTCAGCGTCAACAGCAGCAACTCTTCAACAGAGGCATAACGCCAGAATCGAGAATAGATGCCAGCCCAACGGAAGGCCATAGGCGTCACACAGACGATAAGGACCAACAGCACCCACATGCCCGGCCACCAACGCGAGCTAGGGTTGAAGGTCTCCAGGCGCAGGACATAGCTCCAGTAGACGGCCAGCGCCAACAGGACGATATCGGTGATGAGAAAATGGCGGTTGCGGGAGAACATAGGCTAGACCTTCTAACGTTCTGCAACGATAGCACACTGCTCCCGAATGACGGTGACTACCCGCTCCAGCTCAGCGGTAGTCATGGCCGAGCCGGAGGGCAGACAAAGCCCACGGTCAAAAAGCGTCTCTGCAACTTGCCCGCCGATACGTTCACAGGCGGCAAAGATGGGTTGCCGATGCATCGGCTTCCAAACCGGACGCGCTTCAATATTGGCCTTCTCCAGCGCGAGGCGCACCGTCTCACGGTCTGCGCCGAAATGCGCCGGGTCAATGGTCAACGTGGTCAGCCAGCGACTATGACGGCCCCAGGGGGCTTCCGGCATGAACTCAACGCCGGGCAGCCCGCCCAGGTGGTTGGCATAATAAGCAAAAATCTGCCGCCTGGCGGCCACCCGCTCGGCCAGGCAACGGAGCTGGCCCCGGCCAATGGCCGCGAGGATGTTGCTCATGCGATAGTTGTAGCCGATCTCCTCATGCTCATAGTGAACGGCCGGCTCACGCGCTTGGGAGGCCAGCTTGCGGGCGTGGGCGATCAGGGCCGGCTCATCAGAGACCAGCATCCCCCCACCCGACGTGGTGATGATCTTATTGCCGTTGAATGAGAAGATGCCCGCTCGCCCCCACGCGCCCGGCGGGCGTCCCTGGTATTCGGCGCCCAGCGCCTCAGCGGCATCCTCAACCAGGGCCACACCGTAGTCGGCGCAGAGTGCGGCAATGGTCGCCAAATCGGCGCACTGGCCGTAGAGGTGGACCAACACCACGGCCTTAGGCAACCGGTTCCGGCGGGCGCGCGCCGCCAATGCCTCTGCCAGGAGCGCCGGGTCCATATTCCAGGAGCGTGGCTCACTATCCACAAAGACCGGCTGCGCCCCTAGATAGCAGATTGGGTAGACGCTGCCGGCAAAGGTCAACGTCGAGACCAGCACCTCATCCCCCGCGGCTACACCAACTTCCTGGAGGGCCAAATGGAGCGCCGCCGTGCCGGAACTGAGCGCCAGCGCATGGCGCGCGCCCACTGTTTCGGCAAACTCTCGCTCAAAAGCATCCACCTGGGGTCCGAGTGGGGCAACCCAGTTGGAGTCGAGCGCCTCTTGGATAAACGCCTGCTCCAGGCCCGACAGGTGCGGCGGCGAGAGGTAGATGCGGTCAGCCATTGTGCATTGCCTTCTGCTTAACACTGTGCCAAACCTGCGCGCCCAGGGCCAGCCAACGCCGGCAGTAGGCCCCCGGCAGTTGCCAGCTATGCGCCAGGCGCTCATGGCTGCGCAGGTAGCTTGGCGGCGGCGCTAGAATGCGCCCGGCGGCGCGCAGCCGCTGCGGCCAGCTCAAGGTCGTCATGAAGTCGAGGGTAGCGTCCAGGCTGGAGCGCGGCCGCTGGCGCCGGGTGACATGGCTTGGGTCTTCTGCCTGGGGGCGGGCGCGCGCCAACTCGGCCATGACCTCCGGCGGCGTCTGGGCGCCCCAGTATACCGCTGCCAGCTCAAGCGCACGCCGCAACAGATAGGTCCAGCGCAGCATGACCGCCCCCGCGAGGGTGATATCCCAACGCCATTGGGGAAAGGCAGCGAGCAGCCGGTGGATGTCATAGAGCTGTAGCAGGCGCAGCTCTGCCTCGCCGTGGTGGAGAAACGCATGGGCCGCCAGGTAGAGCAGGTGCGCTTCCGGCCTTAACATCCGGCTTTGATCGGGCCGGCCGGGCCATTGGGTAGCGTTATCGAAAAACCATGCCTGTTGTTCTTGGGAAAGCAACCGCTGCCCCACGCCAATCAGCCGGAAGTGCAGCTCGACCATGGGGCCGGCAGCAGTCGCGGGCAGCAACTGGTAATGATGGGTCAAGGTATCGGCGCCGCTGAAGAGAAGATGGTGGGAAAGGCGGAACCCCGCCCCGCTCACCACCTGCAAGGCAGCCTGGCGCTGCTCGTAGGGCACCAGCACGTCAATATCCGCCATAGGCCGCAATTCTGGAGCCGGATAGACCAGTTCTGCCAGGACAATGCCTTTGAGCCAGATGGCGGGAATGTCTGCGCCGCTCAACAGCGTCTGAAGCTGGCGCTGCGTCTTCAACGCGAGCAGATGGCGCGCCGCCAGGCGCGCGCGGGCCAGGCGCAACGGCTCCAGCGCAGCGATTCGGGCGACGCCCCCGCTCTCCTGTCCTACGGCCCGGTATAGAAGCTGGCCCAGCCCGTGGCGCTGCGCCAGCGTCACCACCGCCGGCCATTGCTCCGGCGCGACGGCGTCCGGGTGAATCTGGTGGGTAATGAGGCCGGCCAAGAGCCGCAACAGAAGCTGCTCCTGTGGCGGCGCAAGGCCGGCCAAGCGGTCAGCCGATGGGAGAGATGCCATATTCAAGCCAATACAAGCCAAGTTTCAACGCCTCGTTCACCGCCAACACCAAACTTCGCTCATTCCGCCACCAGCGCGCCGGGTCATAGACCGGGTCGTCGGGCGCGCTCACCTGGATGGCGACATCGGGCAGGTAGGCCCGTACTGTCTGGAGCGACCGTCGGGTGTGGAAGCGGTCGGTCACCAACAGCAGGGAGCGCCACCCCTGCTCCGCCGCCAATCCCTGAAGGTTGGCCGCTTCGTCCAGCGTGCTTTGCGCTTCCGGCGCCAGCACAATCGCCTCTTCGGGCAGCCCAAAGCTTGTCGCCGCCTCGACCGACAGTTCAGTAGAGGTGCAGGCGATCCCCACACCGGCCAGGTCGCCGCCGCTGAAGACGACGCGGGGAGCAAGGCCGGCGGCGTAGAGCTGCACGGCGTGGCGTGTGCGCATGAAGCGCACGCCCTCGCCGCCCATGACGACAATGGCAT
>DATLZJ010000323.1:0-3207 GCA_035574055.1 Caldilineaceae bacterium | reverse complement strand
AACAACCCGGCGGCAGTCGTGACAGCCGATGAAGTGGAGGCTGACTATATCCTCTTGACCCACGGTCACGCCGACCACATTACCGATGCCCCGGCCATTGCCAAGCGCACCGGCGCGCTGGTCATCGCCAATTTCGAGATCGCCACGTGGATGGAGAAAAAGGGGGCCAAGCAGGTGCATGGCATGAACACCGGCGGCTCCTACACCTTTCCCTTTGGCCGGCTCAAGATGACGGTGGCGCTGCACAGCTCCACCTTGCCTGATGGCTGCTCCGGCGGCCATCCTAATGGAATGCTGATCCATTTCAACGACGGCCATGATGTTTACTTAGCAGGCGATACGGCGCTGACCTATGACATGCGGCTGATCGGTGAGGCAGGAGGCGTGGACCTGGCGCTGCTGCCCATCGGCGATAACTTCACGATGGGGCCAGACGATGCCGTGATCGCCGCCCAGTTCGTCAAGGCGAAGCACGTCATCCCGGTCCACTTCAACACCTTTCCGGTGATCGAGGTGAATGCACACGAGTTCGCCCGCAAGCTGCGCACCGTCGCCGAGATTGACTGCACGGTGCTGGCGCCCGGCGAGAGCTTTGAGCTGGAGTGACGCCCATGACCACCTTTGTCGCTTGGATTGCCTTGGTCGTTGCGCTGGCGGCGGTCGGGTATGCCTGGAAGTTAAGCCTGGAGCTGGCGACGGCGACCCGCCGTTTGGACCGCTACAACCGGGCGCTCTTTGACGCCAACGACGAGATACGCCGGCTGCGCGAGCAGATGGAGGAGGAGACGGCGCGGCTGCGCGTCGAGCTACGCCGCCGCGATGGAGCCGCCTTCACACCGGAGATGACCGTGCGCGAGGCGCTGTTGCTCCACCCCCAGGCCGAACAGGTGCTGGCCGGCTTCCACCTGGGTGGATGCAGCCACTGTGCAGTCGAGCCGGATGAGACGCTGGCTCAGGTCTGCGCCCAGCATGATATTCCGGTCGAGCGGCTGGTGGGCCATTTGAATAGGTTGATACCGGCTCCGGTCTCGTCCGGCCCAGCCAACGGCTCGGAGCCACAGCGGGTGAAGCTGCCAAACGTGGCGCTTGAGTTTTAGTGGAAGTTATTGGAGGATTCCATGTCGGACCTAAGCGAGTTCGCAGTCCATTCCAAGGCCGAGCTTCTCTTTCCGGCCCACCTGATCCCCAGCCTGCGCGAGCTGCGAGGAGAGGAGTGGCGTGAGCTGGTGGACCGGGTGGCGGCGCTGCCCGAAACCCATCCGGATAGCCTGGCCTTTGTGTTGATGATGATTGAGCTGGACGGCTGTCTGAAATGCAATAGCAACAATTATAAGTTCCTTCGTGGCTGTTTTCTGTGCGCCACCCAGACGGTCCAGTCTTACAAGGGCACCGACGGGGATCTGATCGAGCTGTACAACCGGGCCAGGAAAGAACTGAGCCAGCATCTCCAGCAAGGGGTACGGCCCAGTGAGCTGTCGCTGGCCGCCTAAGCGCCCACCCAATTGGATTGCGGGAACTAGGATATGGGGAAACCAGCGCGCCACGCGCTGGTTTTTTCCTGCCTAACGAACGTATCCCCATAGAGCCTGTGCCTATCGAGACGCAGCCCGCTTGGGGATGGATGAGATTGAGCAGCCATGAGCGCCAGTAGCCCAAACGCCGCCGGCCACCGGCTCGCGAAGCACCATATCGCCGTGATCGGCGGCGGCATGGCCGGGCTGGCGGCAGCGTATGATTTGAGCCGGCAGCCCGGTATGGCTGTGAGCATTTACGAGGCCAGCGATTACCTGGGGGGGCTGGCGGCAGGCTTCAAGGGCCGGCCTGCGTGGGAGTGGCCCCTCGAGCATTTCTACCACCATCTCTTCACCAACGACGATGCCATCCTGAGACTGACCCGCGAGATCGGGCTGGGCCACCTGCTGGAGTTCCATACGCCCATCACTGCCATGTATTACCGCGGGCGGAACTACCCGCTGGACACGCCGCTGCGGGTGCTGCGCTTTCCCCACCTCTCCCTGGTGAACCGGCTGCGCATGGGCCTAGTCCTGGCCTATCTGCGGTACCATCCGCTCAAGCCTTGGCGCCGGTTCGACAAGCAAGTGGCCGACCGCTGGCTGGCGCGCTGGATGGGACCTACTGCCTACCAGACGCTCTGGCAGCCGATGCTGCAAGGCAAGTTTGGCGTCCACTATCAAGAGGTCAACTTGGCCTGGTTCTGGGCGCGCATTGTCAAGCGCACCCGGCAGTTGGGCTATTACCGGGGCGGTTTCCAGGCGCTGATTGATGGGCTGGCCGAGGTGGCGCGCCGCCAGGGGGTGACCATCCAGACCGGCGCACGGGTGCAGGGGATCGTACCGCGGCCCGGCGGCGGTTGGCGCGTGGATGTGGCCGCCGCGCCGCCGGTCGAGGCAGACTTGGTGCTCAGCACGGTCAGCCCGGAGCTGATGCAGCGGCTGGCGCCCGATCTGCCCGCGGATTACCTGGCCGCGCTGCGCTCGCTGCGCAGTATGGGCGCAGTGGTGACCACGGTCGCGCTCAAGCACGGGCTGATGCACGATATCTATTGGTCGAACATCCCCAAGCAGGAGGGGCTGCCCTTCTTGGCGCTGGTGGAGCATACCAACATGATTGACCGCCGCCACTACGCCGGCGACCATCTGATCTACATCGGCGATTATCTGGACCCCGGCCACCGCTATTTTGGCATGAGCGTGGACGAGCTGCTGGCCGAGTTCTTGCCCCACCTGCCCAAGTTCAACCCGGACTTCCGGCCCGACTGGGTGACGGGGGCGTGGGTGCATAAGGCCAAATACGCCCAGCCGGTGCCGCCCGTGGGCTATGCCGAGATGATCCCCGCAGTGCGCACGCCGCTGCCGGGGCTGTACTTTGCCTCCATGAGCCAAGTCTATCCCTGGGACCGGGGGACCAATTATGCGGTGGAGATGGGCCGCCGTGTGGCGCAGATGATTGTAGAGGATGTAATGAACAAGGGCGGCGCTCAGTTCGCTTCTGAATGACCACGGAGCTGCTCGCTTTGGAAAGCTACTTCCGGACTGGGCGCGAGGGTACATTACAATAGAGTCACAACAATAGAGTCGCCAATCGAATCTCTCTGCCATTCGGGCTTGCCGGCGGAGCGGGCAAACCGCGGGCAGTTCAGCAAAAAGGACAACCAAATGTTTGGACGCAATACGAATCAAAACGGGG
>DATLZJ010000322.1:0-4017 GCA_035574055.1 Caldilineaceae bacterium | reverse complement strand
CCGATTGACGTAGGCGCGCCGCTCAACCTGCTCCGGGCCGGAGAGGGCTGGCAGGAGGCGACGCCGCCTTTTCCGGGCGAATCGGCCACCGGTCGCCGCTCAGGGCCAGACCATCACCTGGGCGTCGAGCACCTGGTAGAGTGCATCGTCAATGACCGGGAGCCGGTGTTGAGCGTTGACCACGCGCTGCATGTGGTGGAGATCATCGAAAAGGCCGCCCTCTCCGCAGCGACAGGGCAGCGGCAGGCTGTGATCAGCACATTTGCCGCTCCGGTGACTGCAACGGCCTGATGTGCATCACCCTTGCGCCGCCTATCACACCATCCATCGGGTACTTTCAAATCTAACTGGCACATCTAACCAGCACACATCTACTGATAAGGGTGGATTCATGTCTACACCGCTGCGAGCCGGCCTGGCCGGCTGTGGAAGCCTGTCCCAACGGGGAATTTTGCCCCATTTGAGCCTGCCCGATGCCCAAGCGCGGGTGCGCCTGGTCGCCGTCGCCGATGCCGTCCCGGCGCGCGCGGCGGAGACGGCTGAACGCTACGGCATCGGCGCCTCCTTTACCAGCGTTGAGGAGATGCTGGCCGGGGTTGAGCTGGACCTGGTGCTGGTCGTCACCCCCATCCAGCACCATTTTGCCCATGCCCTGGCGGCCATCGAGGCCGGCAAACATGTCTACATCCAGAAGGCGATGACCACCACCCTAGCTGAGGCCGACGCGCTGCTGGCCGCGCGCGACCGGATGGGCGTCAAGCTGGCGGCTGCGCCAGGCTATGAGCTGTTCCCGACCACAGGCCGGATGCGCGAACTGGTGCAGAAGGGGGTGCTGGGGCGAGTCTGTGTCGGCTTCACCTATACCATGGGCTTCGGCCATGAGTTTGAGCCGATCCGCGGCGGGCAGGGCGCGCTGGCCGAGATTGACCCGGCCTGGTATTACCGTCCCGGCGCGGGGCCGCTGCCGGATGTAACAGTCTATGCGCTCCAGCTTGCGACCAGCGTGCTCGGCCCCGTCCGCCGGGTGACGGCATTGAGCAACACCGTCGCCCCCCACCGTACCTGGCGCGGCCAGACCATCCCCGTCCAGGTAGACGACAACAACCTGCTGTTGATGGAGTTCGCCTCCGGCGCGCTGGTCACGGCGGTGGGGGCCAACTGCCGGGGCAGCCGCCGCATCCCCTGGGGAGGCATGGGTCTCTACGGAACCGGCGGCGCGCTGGAGATCACCGAGGTGAACCACGCCAGCGGCTACCCCCTCTCCTTCGAGGTGACGGGAGACAGCCTAGAGAGCTACACCTCCGAGCTGGCCGACCAGCCCTATCTCCAGGGCGACCATCTGGCGCTGGAGGAACCGCATGTCTATGCCGATATCATGGACCTGGTGGATGCGATTGTGGAGGGCCGCGCGCCACGAGCAAGCGGCGAGCAGGCCCGCCATGTCGTCGAGATCATTGAGCGGGCGCGGCTTGCCGCCCAGACCGGCCAGACCCAGAGCCTGACCAGCTCTTTTACAGGCCCATAAGGCGCCCGTCGCTGATTCAGACCGAGTATTCAGACAACCGGCAATCGTACCGTTTCTATCATACTGTTTCTATCATACTGTTTATGAGGCTCAACCGCGACCATCCGATTCCCCTCTATTTCCAGTTCGTGGAGCTGATGCGCGAGCGGATTCAGTCCGGCCAGTTGGCGCCCGGCGAGCAGTTGCCCTCCATGCGCGAGTTGAGCGACCAGACAGGCATCAGCCGCATGACGGTGCGCCAGGGGATTGACTACCTGGTGCGGAACGGGCTGCTGGTGGTGAAGCCTGGGGTGGGCACCTTTGTGGCCGCGCCAAAGCTGGTCCACGACACGCTGGACTTGCTCGGCTTCAGCGAAGAGATGGCGCGCCAGGGCCTCCATGTGCTCTCACGCGTCCTAGAGCAAGGGGTCGGGGCGGCTCCCCCCAAGGTAGCGGGTGAGCTACGCCTGGCGAAGGGGGAGCCGGTGGTCAAGATTGTGCGCCTCCGCGCCGCCGGCGCAGCGCCCCTCCTACTAGAGACCAACTATATCCCAGCCAACCTCTGCCCTGGTCTAGAGCAGGACGATCTGGCGCATCAATCGCTCTTCGAGCTGTATGAGCGCCGCTATGGACTCAGGCCGCTTTACACCCGCCAGTCGCTCGAAGCCACAACCGCCAATGCCTATGAAGCGGAGCTATTCCAAACCAAGCCAGGGACAGCCTTGCTGTTGAGTGAAGGGGTGCTCTATGGTGAGCGGGACCAGCCCATCGAGTACTTCAAGGCGATCTACCGGGGCGACCGCTTCAAGTTTCAGTTCCAGAGCAACCGCCACAGCCTGGCGCAAAACGAGGCCAGCGCCCAGCCGGTCAACGTGGTGATCGAGTAGATTTGCCCACTTCACTGGCTGTCTACACTTGCAGCACCGCAGCGCCCCGCACCTCGCTGTGTTTGAGCCGGCGCAGCGCGGTGTTGGCCTCTGCCAGCGGCCAGACCTCGACCGCCGTCTGCACGGGAACCTCCGCGGCCAGCCGCAAATACGCTTCAGCATCCTGCGCGGTGAAGTTGGCGACGCTGCGCACGACGCGCTCGCCATAGAGCAGGGGGTAGGGCAATTCCGGCATGGGACTCATGTGGATGGCGTTGATGGCGAGGACGCCGCCGGGGCGCAGGTGCGCCAGGGCGCGCGGCACTATCCAGCCCGCCGGTGCAAAGGTGATGCCCGCATCCAGCAGAGCCGGCGGGTCCTCCTCGGCCCCGCCCACCCAAACAGCGCCTAGTTCTATGGCATGGCGGCGATGCTCGGCGGCGCGGGTAAAGACATAAACGTCGCAGCCCCAATGGCGCGCAATCTGGATCGTCTGGTGGGCGCTGGAGCCAAAGCCGTAAAGCCCCAGCCGCCCCCCCGGTTCGATGCCGCTCAGGCGCAGCGAGCGATAGCCGATAATCCCGCCACAGAGCAACGGCGCGGCGGCCACGTCATCAAAGGCGTCGGGCAAGGCGTAGACAAAATGCTCATGGGCGAGGGCGTACTGGGCATAGCCGCCGGAAATATGCAGCCCGGTAAAGCGAGCCTGGGGGCAGAGATTCTCCTGGCCGCGCCGGCAATAGGCGCACTGCCCGCAGACCTGGTTCATCCAGCCGATGCCCACCCGCTGGCCGATCTGCCAGCGCGCCGCGTCCGGCCCCACTGCATCCACCGTTCCCACGATTTGATGGCCGGGGATGAGCGGCAGGTGGGGGATCGCCAGCTCCCCTTCGACGGTATGCAGATCGGTGTGGCAGACGCCGCAGGTATGAACGCGAACCCGCACCTGGCCCGCGCCCGGTTCGGGGAGCGGCGCATCTTCACTGAGCGTGAGCGCCGCCTCCTCTACAGAACCAGGTTGGTGTAACAGCATCGCACGCATAGCTCAATGTAAACAGAAAGTAGGCAGTAGGGAGTAGGGCCAGAGGCGGACGCCTCATGTCCCACCCTCTGGGCCGCCAGCTACCAGCCGCCCGCCGTCGCCCTCCTAATGATCAGCTCAGATGAATCCTGTTGTGCTGTAGGGGCGCCCCTAGTCCACTTCGAGTGGATTTCAGCTTTGAGCCTGGACTTTCAGTCCAAGGCTCATCTTACCGCGTCGCAGCCAACGCAGCGTCGAACGTCTCCCGGACCTGGAGGACGCCGCACTCGCCGCGGACCGGTTGCACCTCGCCGTCGCCGTTGGTATCTGCGCCGTTGACCAGCCCCTCTATGGCAGCCACAGTGGCTTCACCGGCAGCTTGGGCTTCCTCGGCGTCGCCCGCCGCTAGCACGCGCAGCACTGCCTCTGTCGCGTCTCTCCCCCAGGCGCTCACGACTGTGCGACCGCAGACCCCCACGGCGACTGCCGCCTCACGCGGCGCCCCCTCTACATCGGGCGTCTCGGCAATGCGGTCGCCGGCTGCCGCGACGGCCTGGGCATAGACGAAGACGCCAAAGCCGTCGCCCGGATTCTGCGCCTCGCCGTCTTCATTGATGTCGCCAAAG
>DATLZJ010000321.1:0-2758 GCA_035574055.1 Caldilineaceae bacterium | reverse complement strand
GCCGGGCAGGTCGGGCGCGGGCGCTGCGGCCAACTCTGCTGCCGAGCGGTTGCCGCCTCCACCGCCGGCGCTCTCTGCCGGCGCGGGCGGAATGTCCGGAATGGGCAGATCGGCCAGGGCCTCGCCCATCGCCGGCTCCGGCGTGACGAACTCGGCGCTGATCCAGCTCTCAGTCTGCCCGCCCACCGGACAGCAGACACGCAGCCAATCGCCTGTCTCGGTGCGGCCCACAATGTCAAACTGGGCGCCGTTGCTGACCTTGCCGACTACGGGATAATGAGTGCCAGGCCCGCCGCGCACATTGACCGTCACCGAACCGACCGCCCCCGGAATCTGCTTGGGTGTCCGTACCGGAATGAGGGGACGAGCGCCGCGCGGGGTAGGGGTGGGCCGAAGGGCCGCCAGCCCGCCGGTCGCCGGGGTGGGTGTGGTGGTGGGCAACAGGTCGGGCATACCGGGCAAGGGAGGCGCAGGCTTGACGGGCCGGCGCGCCGGCCCTGGCGTTGGCCCCGGCGAGAGGAGCAGGCCGGCTAAGGTCTCACCCGCCCCAGGGCCGGCAGTGGCCGAAGGCTGTGGAGCAGCGGGCGGCGGTGTGGACGGCAGAGCGGACGCCAGGCCGGATGGGGGATGCGCGCCCATCTCCGGCGCGCAGGCAGCCAGCAGTCCGAGACAGAGGAACAGGGCAATGGCGATGGACTTCATGGGCCTCCCATCGGCGCGCATCGTGAGACATCAATTGTGAGCTATCCATCATCCGATATCAGCGGCAGTTGCATCATAGCCAGTCGCCGGAGGAACGTCAAACAGCCGCGCTGGGCAAAGGTCGCGCCCGGCCCAGCGGCGCAACGGTTGCTCACCCGCCAGGCTACAAGTATAATGAAGAGGCTTGCCCGTCCTGTAGCCCGGACTGTGACCGGTCCCCACGATGGCCGGCTCCAATCGTTGTGACTGAAAGTCAGAGAGCTGGAGATTCATGGAAATACCCAATCTATTTGCCATTGTCCTGGTGATCGTCTTAGTGGTCTCCTTGGTGCGCGCCTCCATCAAGATCGTTCCGGAGTATGAGCGGGGGGTGATCTTCCGGTTGGGACGTGTGCAGGGCGCTAAGGGGCCAGGGCTGTTCTTTATTATCCCCGTCATTGATCAGATGACGCGCGTGGACCTGCGTGTGGTGACGATGGATGTGCCGACCCAGGAGGCCATCACCCGCGACAATGTGACCATCAAGGTCAACGCTGTCTGCTATTTCCGGGTGATGGATCCAGTGGCGGCGGTGGTGAATGTGAGCAACTATTTGCTGGCGACCGCGCAGATCGCGCAGACAACCCTGCGCTCGGTCATGGGCCAAAGCGAGCTGGACGAGCTACTCTCCCAGCGCGACCAGGTCAACCGCCAACTCCAGCAGATCATTGATGAGCAGACCGAGCCGTGGGGCATCAAGGTTAGCATTGTGGAAGTCAAAGACCTGGAGCTACCCCAGAGTATGCAGTGCGCCATGGCCCGCCAGGCCGAGGCCGAACGCGAGAAACGGGCCAAGATCATCCATGCCGAGGGCGAGCTACAGGCTTCTCAGCAACTGGCCGAAGCGGCGCGGGTGATGATCGAGGCGCCGGGCACGCTTCAGCTCCGCTATCTGCAGACGCTCAACGAGATCGCTGCCGAGCAGAACAGCACCATCATCTTTCCATTGCCCATCGAGCTATTCCGCGGCATGGTCGGCATGATGACCGGCATAGACGTAGAGACAGGCCGGCCACAATCGCCAAATGGCGGCGCGCCCGAAAGCCGGTAGGATGAGCCTGTCTGCCGCCGGCGGCCCACATCGGCCCCAGGACATCACGGTGGACCGGGCCGCAGCAACCTTGCGCATTACCTGGCAGGACGGCCATCTCAGCGTCTATCCGCTGCGCTGGCTGCGGGCCAACTGTCCCTGTGCGACCTGCCGGGAGGAGCGACGGGCGGCGCTGGCCGCGGACCCGCTCCGGCTCACCACGACGCCGCCGCCCAGTCTGGAGATTACCGGCGCCGAGCTGGTGGGCAACTATGCCGTGCGCTTTGACTGGCGCGACGGCCATGGCGCAGGCATCTATGTCTTTGCCGCGCTGCGCGCGAGCTGCCCTTGCTCACAGTGCAACCCGGAAGGACCGCCGCCGCTGCTGGAGGATTGAGCGCGTCGCTGCCCGGCGGGCTGCCAAATGGCTGCCTTCATCACAGACTTTGACCGCTTTCTGCCGCTAGGCTAATAGGACTGGAGTTTGTAGGGGGTTTCGCAAAAAAGCATCATCGCGCTACCGTAGGTGCGGTATCCCTACCGCACGCCCTAATCTGAGCGGCACGTGCGGCATCCTGCCGCACCTACTGTTTTTGTGCGGCAGGATGCCGCACCTATGGTTCTGGGAGACAACAGAAACCGCCGCCGCACCGGCTGGGTGGATCATCGTAAGGAGCCAACGTGGGTAACTCACTCATCCTCTTTCGCCTATTCGACATCGAGGTGCGCGTCCATTGGTCATTTCTCTTGATCCTGGCCTACGGCGCGTTCATCTACAGCGCAGGGCCTGCCGGCCCGCTGGTCGGCGCGGTCTATGGCGTGCTGGTGACCGTTCTGCTCTTTGTCTGCGTTACCCTCCATGAGTTCGGCCATGCGCTGGTCGCCAAATACTACAAGGTAGGGGTTGGCAGCATCACCTTGCTCCCTATCGGCGGGGTGGCGAGCCTGGAACGGATGCCCGACAAACCGATGCAGGAGTTCCTGATC
>DATLZJ010000320.1:0-18113 GCA_035574055.1 Caldilineaceae bacterium | reverse complement strand
ATCAAAGACCTTCTGTTCCTCGTAGAGATTGCCAACCCGCAGACCTGACAACAGGGTAGTCGCCTGCCGGCGGACATCGCCGGGCTTGATCTGATAACGCTCGGCTGCGGCCAGGTCCACCTCGATTTCCACTTGAGGCTCCTCAGCCTGGCGATCGGCTCGCGCCTCAGCAACGCCGCTGACCGCGGCGATGGCCTGTTGCACCTCCTGCGATTTGTCGCGCAGCACCCCCAATTCGGGACCATAGACGCGCACGACCAGGTCAAATTCCGGTCTCGACAGCGCCTCGCCGATTCTCCTCGGCTGATAGGGCTGCACCTGGCCGAACAGCCCAGGATAGCCGTTGATCACCGCGCGAATGGCCGCCACCGTCGCGTCATAGTCGGCGGCCGGGTCCAGGTTGATCCACAGCTCGCCGGAATTGATCCCAACCACTTGGTCTCCCGTGATAGCGCGCCCGATCTCGGACCCGACATTGCGCACCCCTGGGATGGACCGCAGCTCCTCGCCGGCCTGGGCCATGATCCGGTTCATCTCTGTACGGGAGGTGCCCGGCGCGGTCTCCACCTGGATCAGCAAATCCGTCTGCTTGAACGAAGGCAGCGGGGACAGATCGAGGAACGGCAACGCGGCTAGACCGCCCAGAATGACAACGCCGGCAATGATGAGCGCCAGGACCGGGGCCTGGACCATCCGCGCCAGAATCGCGTTGCCGGCGCGCTGTAGCCCGCGCACCAGCGGCGACTCCGGGCGCCCAAGCGGCGCATTGGACAAGAGCAGCAGGCTCAATGCTGGCGTGACGATCAGCGCGACCGCCAGGGATGTGAAGATCGCCAACCCATAGGTGACGACCAGCGGCTGGAGAAATGCGCCGGTCAAGCCTTGCATGAAGAAAACCGGCAATACAGCCAGCAGCACGATCAACGTCGCGAAGACGATGGGGCTACGCATCTCCAACGCGGCCTCAAGCACAATGGCGGCAGGCGACTTGGCGCTCCCCTCCTGGCGATGCTGGCGCAGGCGCCGCGCAATGTTTTCCACATCAATGATGGCATCGTCAACCACGACGCCGAGCGCAACCACCAGCCCCGCCAGCACCATCGTGTTGAAGGTGGCTCCCCGCAGGTAAAGCACATACCCGGCCGCCACCAGCGACAACGGGATCGCGACGAGGCTGATCAACGCAGTACGCCACCCAAAGAAGAAGGCAAGGAGAATCAGCGCCGCCAGCACGGCGCCGATCAGCACGGCGGTGGAGAGATTGCCGAAGGCCAGCTCAATGTAGCTCGCCGGCCGGAAGACGGTGGTGTCAATCTCAATACCGTTGAGACCGGGACGCATCGCCTCGAGCGCCTCTTCCACCCCCTTTGTCACTTCAAGTGTATTGGCCCCTGGGAACTTCTCGATCACGAGCAACAGGCCGGGGCCATTGCTCAGGAGCGCGTCGCCGATCAAGGGTTGATGATCCTCCACCACCTTGGCTACGTCACCCAAGAGCAACCCTTCGCTGCCGGCGATAGCCACTTTGGCCAGGTCCTCCGGCGAGGAGATGGGCAAGAGGTGGTGGATGTTGAGCCGTTGGGTGGGGGTATCAATCCAGCCGGCGGTGCCAGGGGTCGAGGCTTCCAAATAGGGCAAGGGCGATACCCATAGCGCCTCTCCGGTGGTCTGGATCACTTGGTTCAACGTGACGCCTTGCGCGGCTAACTGGGCCGGGTCCACCTGCACCTGCAACTGCCGCTCCCGCTGCCCCCAGATGGCGACATTCGCCACCCCAGGCACGCCCATCAGACGGGGCTTGATGGTCCAGCGGGCGAGCACCCCCATATCAATCAGGGAGAGGTCGTCTGAGGAAAGCCCGATCATCATGAGCCGGTTCGAGGAGGACAGGGGCTGAAGCATGACCGGCGGACTTGATACGTTTGGCAGCGCAAAGGTCTGGGTCAGACGCTCTTGCACCATCTGCCGCGCCCGAATGGGGTCGGTGCCAGGCTCAAAGACGAGCAGGATGGAGGACATCCCGGCCACAGACTCGGAGTAGATTTGGTCGAGCCAGGCCACCCCATTGAGCAGGTCCGCCTCCAGTGGGACGGTGATCAACGCTTCCATTTCGGCGGCGGAAAGCCCTAGGGCCTCGGTCTGAACCTCCACCAATGGCGGGTCAAACTCAGGATAGACATCCACCGGTACATTGCGCAGTTGTGTAATCCCAAAGACAAGCATCACTGCGGCGAGCACGACAACGAGCAAGCTGATCCGAAGGCTTGATTCAATGATCCAACGCATCATACTGGCAGCCCTCCTTGTTTGGCCCTCACCCGATTCTTTGACATGAACGCTTATCTAAAAAGGCGCGGTATACCCAATGTCTACCCAATTTCTGTCGCGGCCGGCCTTACAGCTCATTACCCAACGACTATGCGGGTCAATGGGCCAACAGAGGCGCAACTCCAGTTGCAGCTGGAACGAATTCATTGTCTATAACTCATTGTCTATAAACGGGTATACGCGCTGCCTTTTGCAATCGAATTGGCGCTTCCGGCTCGTTCGACCTTCCGGCTTGTTTGACAAAGTCCCCCACTTCTGCCAAAATGCTGATGGCCTTCTGGCATGGCGAAAGCTCTGCTGCCAGGCCAACCGAGTGTATTGGTGGTGCAAACGCACAGCCGAGCGGTTCGCGACAGCGGTGGTTTCACCACCAAGCGGCGGTTCGGAACCGGCTAAGCTTTTCTCATGTCGAGGCACAAGGGGAAATGTCCACGTAACCTTTGGCGAGGAGCGCGTGGACATTTCTTTTTAGATGAGACAACCCCGTGAATTGACATCACCAGGTTAGCGCATCACTTCACATCGGCATTGCCCCCCTGACGTTCCACAATCTAAATTTCACAACCTGAATTTCACCATCTAAGAGGACACTTGCTCTCCACTCGCGCCGGTTCCCTCTTGAGCGGCTAACCAGGAGATGATCTGCTCGTATAGCTCGGACGGCAGCATGCTCTTCAGCAGCCACGGAGGTATTTGCTAGGATCAGACGTACAAGCAAGGGCTACCCATAGGGCGGCGCCTCAGGAAACTCAAGCGATAGAGTTGGATTAGCTAACCTTCGTGCTTGGCTGCAAGGCGCTAAAAATTAGCTAAAGCAAGATATGGAAGTGAGGATAGTTGTCAATGCTGCGCAAATAGTCACTGGCAGCCAGACGGTCGCATGAGATGCCAAAACAACGAATAACCACCCTAGCAACCAGGACTTTATGCATAACTGCGATGTTATGAGGTGAACAGTAGCTCTGATGACAATATGCGGGCCAGGTACAATTGTCAGCTCCAGGGGGTAGGGCTTAAACAGCTTCTTTGTAGTCTAGCAGGTAATTTGAGAGAAGTCAATAGTAACGTAAATTTTCCTGTCAACTTCTATAGAAACTAACACAAATGACGAGCATGACTTGACCGCCAACGCACCGGTAGCAAAGTGCGTTTATGGGGATTCCAAGAGCAAGAGTTGTGTGTGTCGTGAGCGCACAAGACTGGACAGCTTTTCGCCAGATATATAGCTCCTAATCTAGCATATGCCACACGTCTTGTCTGTCGTGTAGTCTTGATAACCTATGTAGTGATACCTAGATATCTTGACTGAGCAGAGCTAATCCAAGCAGTTGGGCGGAGCGGATGATTGCAATTGGGCTGGCGACGCG
This sequence comes from Caldilineaceae bacterium, assembly GCA_035574055.1. GTDB lineage: Bacteria > Chloroflexota > Anaerolineae > Caldilineales > Caldilineaceae > QEUY01. Next base: position 14,418 of record DATLZJ010000320.1, on the reverse strand, counting down.
CTTGCTTGGCGTCATGGCCTGGGCGCGGCGGGTCCTCGGAGTTCATTGGCCGGCCGATAGCCTGGTAGGGGCCTTGTTAGGGCTGGTCTGGCTGGCCGTACAGATTGCAGCGTTGCGCTCGGCGGTGGCGTCACAGGCAGCTATCCAGCCAACGTCAGGGGAGACAGAGCCTGCCGCCGGGCGCGCCTGAGCCATTGCCTGTGAGGGTAAGAAAGGAGCGCCGCGAACGGGTTGACAACCCCGCCAAATTCGGTACAATTAAATTGTATACGATCCGACAATCTGAATCTGCTGTCGGCAGCATCTGTAGCTGATTGCCACCCGGCGATGACCTTGGGTGCGTGCGCATAGAGTCCAGCTCCCCGGACCTGGTTGCCGTCTTTGCGGATATCGCTCCTCATACCATTGCCCATCGGACGCACTGAGACAAGACTTGATGGGAGCGCCTACCTTGAAAGTGCTGAACTCGATTAAGCCGATTACGCTCCGCGACCAGGTATTTGAAGAAATCCAGCGCGCCATCCTTGAAAAGCGGCTGAAGCCGGGTGACCACATTCGCGAGCAAGAGCTGACCGACGCGCTGCAAGTCAGCCGGACGCCGGTGCGCGAGGCCCTGGTGCTGCTGGAACGCGATGGCCTCGTCTCCATCTCCCGCAATCGTGGCTGCTTTGTCCGCAAGTTCGATGAACAAGATATCCGCGAGATTTTTGAAATGCGCACGGCGCTTGAGAATTTTGCGGCCAGCTTGATCATTGACCGGCTGCAAGAGGAGCATTTTCGATACCTCGAGGACCTGGTGGTACGCCAAGCGGAATCGGTCGCCCGCCAAGAGCAGGTCGAGGTTGGGCAACTAGACCTAGAGTTCCATAAATATCTGGTCCGTCTAGCCGGCAACACCCGTCTGCTGCGCACCTGGCAGATCATTGCGATGCAGTATACGGTCCTCTTTAGCTATCTGCATGAGGACCTTCTGCGCTCGGGCAAGCAACTGATGCTGGACAGCCATCGGGCGCTTTTGGCGGCGCTACGGAACCGAGACCTGGCGCAGGTGAGCGAAGTCAACCGGCGTACCAATGCCCAAGTTGCCGCTCACTGCCTGGAATGCTACCGGCTGCAGGGAGAACAAAATGGGCATGGATAACATCACCAAGGCGAACATCACTAAGGCGTAGCCAATGCCGCCTTGCCGGCTCTGCGCTTCTCCCCTTGCAGCTTGGCCGGTGCGCCATGCGGCGCTTTTGCCAACCGTCCGTCATTCTTACTCCGTCATTCTTACAAGGAGGAACTCCCCATGCACGCTAGGCAACCTCTCTCTCGTAGGCAGTTTCTGACCCTCGTCGCCGGTACGACAGCCGGCGCTGCCCTGGCCGGCTGTGTACCTGCCGGCGCTCCGCCCGCCGGCGCGCCTCAGCAACAGCAGGAGACCCAGGCCGCGGCGCCGTCTGAGGAAGGTATCACCCTACGCATGGGCTGGTGGGGTGGTCTTTCGCGCAATGAGCTGTACAACCAGATCTGCGATCTGTACCAGGAGCGAAATCCCGGCATCACCATTGTCCGTGAGTACGCCGGCTGGTCTGATTATTGGACAAAAGTGGCGACCCAGGCCGCCGGCGGCAATCTGCCCGACATTACCGCCTCCGTCATTGATACCCTCAGCGAGTATGCGCTGCGCGGGGCCTATGCGCCCATGGACCCATTCATCGAGACCGGGGTGATCCAGGTGGATGACTGGGACCCAATGGTGCTGGATGCGGGCAAGGTCAACGAGACCGTCTACATGATGCCCACCGGCGTCACGCTCAACTGCATCATCATGAACCAGGACCTCATCAAACGGGCAGGGCTGGAGCCGCTGCCCTTCGAGGTCACCTTCCAGGAATTCTCCGACTTTACCCACGCGCTTCAGGAAGTGCTGCCCGAGAACACCTGGGCTACCACCAACGGCGGCGGCTACTCGGAGCACTTCCAGTCCTGGATCCTGCAAAAGGGCTATCAGATCGCCAACGAGGACGCAACCGATGTAGGCTTCCCGCGTGAGGTCGCCGAGGAATTCTTCAACTACTGGGCCGGCCTCTACAACGACGGGGTCGTGATTCCCATTGAGATCTCCTCACAACCGCTGGGCGACGCCTGGGCCGACTCCTTCCTGGCCAAGGGGCAGGTTGCGCTGATGTACACCAACAGCAACCAGCTCAAGATCTATCAGCAGTACACGGAGGACGACCTGATCATCGTGCGCAACCCGACCATGCCCGACGGCGTCCATGAGCACGGTGAATACCAGCGCCCCTCTGCCCTCTCGATTGCGTCCAATTCGCAGTATCAAGAGGAGACGGCGGCGTTCATCAATTTCTTTGTAAACGACCTGGACGCGACGCGCATCTTCAATATGGAACTGGGCGCCGTGGGGCCGAAGCATGTGCAGGATGCCTTGCGCGAAACGATCCACCCGAAGGATGTGCTGGTGCTCGATCACTTCAATGCCTGTCTGCAGGACATTCCGCCGAAGATGCCGGACCCCAAGGGCACAGCGGCGGTGCTGGCCGCGCACCGGCGGGCAGCCGAGGCCATCTCCTATGGCACTCCGGTGAGCGAGGCGCTGGATACCTTCTTCGCCGAAGCGAAGGACGCCTACTCCGTCAACCAGAGCTAGCGCCATCCGCCGGTTATCGGGTGGTTTGTGTGGGTTGGGGTAAGAGGCCCTCTTGCCCCAACCCAAAAGCCAATCCTGAAGGAGGTCTGCTGTGCGCTCATCGGCCACCATCGGGTCACGAGAACTGGCGCGACCACTCCAACGCCAGTCGCGCCTGGTCAAGCTGTGGAATCGCAATAAATACGCCTATCTCTTCCTGGCCCCCTGGCTACTGGGCTTGCTCGCCTTTGCGCTGGTACCGATCCTGGCCTCGCTCTATCTGGCCTTCACCAACTATGACCTCCTGACCACCCCGCGTTGGGTCGGCGTGGATAACTTTGTGCATATGTTCACGCGTAACCCGCGTTATCTCAAGGCGCTCCAGGTCACCTTCAAGTACGTCTTTCTGGGCGTTCCGCTGCAACTGCTGACGGCGCTGGCCCTGGCCCTGATCTTGAACCGGGGCATTCCCGGCCTGCCCTTCTTTCGCGCCGTCTTTTACATCCCTTCGCTTATGGGCGGCAGCGTCGCCATCGCCCTGTTGTGGCGGCGCCTCTTTGGCTACGACGGAGTGCTCAACCAGTTCCTGAGCTTTATTGGCGTCGAGTTTGAGAAGCCGATCAGTTGGGTCACCCATCCGGACTATAACCTCTACACCTTGATCCTGCTCTTGGTCTGGGCCTTTGGCTCGCCGATGATCATCTTTCTCGCCGGGCTGAAGCAAATCCCTACCGAGTTGTATGAGGCAGCGGCGATTGATGGCGCAAAGCGCAGCGCCTCATTCTTCTACATCACGCTGCCCATGCTGACGCCGATCATCTTCTTCAACCTGGTCATGCAGATCATCTCGGCCTTCCAGGCCTTTACGCCCGCCTTTATCGTCGGCGGCGGCAGCAGCGGCGGCCCCCTGGACTCGCTGCTCTTCTACACGCTCTACCTTTACTTTGCAGGCTTTGTCGAGTTCCGCATGGGCTATGCATCGGCCATGGCTTGGGCCTTGCTGGTCATTATTCTCTTCTTTACGGCGTTGCTCTTTGTAAGCTCACGCTGGTGGGTCTATTACGGCGACGAGTAACCACCGATACGGGCCGAGTCCTGCTGATTTCTGTTGAGTTTGGAGGGCGCATCATGATGGGCTACTCGCGTGTCCAACAGAGTATGCTCTTTCTCCTGGTGCTGGCGGGCGCCTGTCTGACCATGTTTCCGCTCTGGTGGTTGCTGGTCTCTTCCTTCACGCCGGAGAATTTCATCTTCCAGCAGAGCGGGTTGTGGCCCACCCAGTTCACCCTCGATAATTACATCCAGGGCTGGCGCGGTGTATCCGGCGTCACCTTCGGCCATTACTTTCTGAACTCCTTCGTCGTAGTCGGCGCCTGCATTATCGGCACCCTCATCTCGGCGTCCATGGCCGCCTACGCCTTTGCCCGGATGGATTTCAACCTGAAGCGCGTCTTCTTCGCCATCATGCTGGGCACGATGATGTTGCCCTTTCACGTCACGCTCATCCCTCGCTACATCATCTTTTATCGGCTTGGCTGGGTAGACTCGTTTTTGCCGCTGACCGTCCCCTCTTTCTTTGCAACCAACGGCTTCTTCATCTTTCTGATGGTCCAGTTCATGCGCGGCATTCCAATCGAGCTAGACCATGCGGCCAGGGTAGATGGCTGTAGCCCGATCCAGCTCTACCTGCGCATTATCCTGCCGTTGACCATGCCGGCGCTGGTCACGACGGCCATCTTCACCTTCATCTGGACGTGGAATGACTTCTTTAGCCAACTCCTCTATATCAGCAACCCAAGGCTCTACACCATTGCCCTTGGGCTGCGCGCCTTTCAGGATGCGACGTCGGCGTCGGCCTTCGGCCAGATGTTTGCGATGTCCATCCTCTCGCTTCTGCCCATCTTTATCTTCTTTATTGCAGCCCAAAAGCTGTTGATCGAGGGCATCTCGACCACGGGCATGAAGGGCTGACCAAGCATCTACCGTAGCGCCCATCCTATCCTCAGCTAGAGAGGCAAAAGGACCCTATATGCAGCGCATTGGATTGATCGGCCTGGGCAATATTGGCAAGTTCTATGCGGAGCGTCTGCGCCAGCATGGCTATCCGCTTACGGTGCTTGACCTGGACGCCGCCCGCGTCGCGTATGCCGTCGGTCTGGGCGCTCAGGCCGCCGCCAGCCCAGGCGAGGTTGCCCGCCAGTCGGCGATCATTTTGCTCTCGCTGCCCGGCAGCCACGCCGTAGAGCAGGTGATGGAGGGGCCTGATGGGCTGCTGGCCCACCTCCAGGCCGGCCAGGTGGTCGTTGATACCGGCACAAGCCGCCCTGAGACCGACATCCATTACGCCCGGCGCTGCCAAGCCTTGGGGGCTGCGTTTCTCGACGCGCCGCTGACCTACCGCCGCCAGGGCCAGATCATCATGGTCGGCGGCGCGCGCGAAGACTTTGCCCGCGTCGAGCCGGTGCTCACCTGCCTGAGCTACAAGCTGCGCCATGTGGGTGACGTGGGCGAGGGGCAGGTGCTCAAGCTGATCAACCAGGCGGTCCTCGCCGGACGCTTGGCCGTCTATGCCGAAGCCGTAGAGCTGGCTAAGGTCCATCAAATTGACCCGCGGCTGCTCAAAGAGTTCCTGGAGTTCGATATTCCGGAAGACCTCTTTGGCGACGACTTTTCCGGCGGCGGCCATCTGGCCCTCCATTACAAGGACCTGGGCTATCTGCTGGAGCTGGCCCATGCGAGCGGCGCACAGATTCCCATCAGCAGCCTGGTCCACGAAATCTTCAAGACTTCCAAGCTCTACGGCGCGGCCAACTGGAAGCAACCTGGCATTATTACCTACTGGCGACGGCTGAACCCCGCGCCTGCCAACGGTACGCCATCGGGCCAAGATGGCGCGGCTCAAACAAGCCGGCCCCCGGCATCCCACCCGAAGCACACGAATGAATAGTGTGCGCCGCCAGAATCGAGAGCCTGCCATGCGCGACCGATTACGGATTGCCCTTGTGGGGGCTGGCGGCATCGCCCAGAAACATGCCGAAGGGTTGCTGGCCGTTCCGCTGGCGATGATCACCGCCGTGGTGGACGTGCGGCCCGAGCGAGCGGCCCAACTGGCCCAGCGGGTAGGCGCCACAGCCTACCCGACGCTCGAAGCCTGCCTGCCCCACGTAGATTTGGTCTATGTGCTGACGCCGCCTTCTTTGCATCGCCCCTTGGCGGTGATGGCGCTGGAGGCCGGCAAGCCGGTTGTGGTGGAAAAGCCCCTGGCGAGCACGCTTGAGGATGGCGAAGCCATGGCAGCGGCGGCGCAGCGCACCGGCGTTCCCCTCATGACTGCCTTCAACATGCGCTTCCGGCCCGGTTTCCTGCGCCTCAAGGAGACAGTGGAGTCCGGACGGCTCGGCAAACCGATCACCTTCTGGAGCCAACGGCTCGGCATGGGCGTGGGCAGGGGGGAAAACTGGCGCACAACGCCCGGCCTGCTCTGTGGCATGAGCGTCGAATCCCTCTCCCACGATATCGATCTGATCCATTGGCTCCTGGGCGACATTGTCCAGGTGGCGGCCCAAGTCCGTGAGAGCCGCAGCGACCTGCCCGGCTTCGACGACAATGCCTGCATCGTACTGGGCCTGGCCAACGGCGCGTGCGCCGCCATCCATGCAAGCTGGTCCTCTCACATCCCCTACAACAGCCGGGGCCTTGTGGGCGAGCAGGGCACCGCGCTGGTAACGGGACGCGGGCTGTGGGAGCTGACCACCTTCCACTTGAAGACGGAAGCAATGGCCCATGAGCAGATCGAGGTGCTGGACGACCGGCTAGATGTTTCCTCCTATCGCGAGGAGGGCCGCCATTTCGTCGAGTGTATTGCCCACGGCCACGCCCCCAGCATTACCGGCGAGGATGGGCTGCGGGCGCTGCGCGTCTCCCATGCCATTCTCGCCTCCCAGGCCAGCGGCCAATCGGTTGCCCTCCATCACTCCTGATTCGAGCTATATTTCGAGCTATCTTAGGACCATGACAGGTAAGGAGTCTGCCCATGCAAGTGCTTGCCGATGCTAGGGTTCGCACCCGCCTCGATCTGAGTGGACGCTGGCGCTATCAGCTTGACCCAGACCGCCAGGGCGAGGCCAATGGCTTCCCGGCTGCCGGCTATGATCGAGCAAGCTGGCAGGAGATGGAGCTTCCCAAGAACTGGTATTTGACCGAGGTCGGCGATTACTTCGGCGTGGTCTGGTTTAGCCGCACCTTCCGCCTACCGGCAGAGTTGCGCGACCGGCACATCACCCTGCGCTTCAACGCCGTGGATTACTACGCCGATGTCTGGCTCAACGGCGAGTATCTGGGCCATCATGCCGGCTACTTCACCCCCTTCGAGTTTGATGTGACCGACTTCGCCAACCCGGAGGGGGACAACGTGCTGGTGGTCAAGGTGGATGCGCCGCGCGACCCCACCGAGTATGTGCTGGTGGAGCAGTCGTGGAATCTCACCACCCCCATGTCCACCCCCTACAAGCGCCATTGGGCTAAGGACCTAACCCTGATCAAGGGGCACCATATTGACGCCATGCACCGGCCCGGCGCCATGACCAAGTTCCGCGCCGACGGCAACAGCGGCGGCATTTGGCAGCCGGTGGAGATCATTGGCCGCGGCGTGGTACAGGCGCAACAGGTCAAAATCTATCCAAAGCTTGTCGTCGAGGATGGCTCTGCGCTGATTGCCGTGGACCTGACGCTGAATAACAGCACCGACAGCCTCGTCGAGACCCAGGTGCGCATGACGGTCCGGGCCAAGAACTTCGAGGATAGCCAGGTCTACGAGCACCAAAAGACGGTTCAGCTCCAGCCCGGCCTCAATATCGTCAAACTGGTCAAGACCATTCCGCAGCCGAAACTCTGGTGGACCTGGGACCACGGCCGGCCCAACCTCTACCAGGCCGAGTTCCAGATCGGCGCAGACCCGGCCTACGACGCGCTTACCCAGACCTTTGGCGTCAAGACAATTGAGCAGGATCAAAAGGGCAACTGGCTGCTCAACGGGCGCCGCATCTTCCTGCGCGGGATGCGCTATCTTTCCAGCCTCTGGATTAGCGAGATGGACGAGGCGCGCTACCGTGAAGACCTGGAGAAGATGCGCCAGCTCAACATCAATGCCATTCGCCTGGGCAGCCATGTCGAGCTGCCGGCCTTCTATGACCTATGCGATGAGATGGGCTTTTTGCTGTGGCAGGTCTTTCCCATGCACTACTGTTACAGCGACTCGGACGACCTGATCGAGCAGGCCGCCCCCATGATGCGACAGATGGTCGAGATGCTCTACAACCACGCCTGTATCGGCATGTGGAGCGTCTTCAAAGAGCCGAAGGTCTACGGGCTGCCCAACCGGCCCAACAACTATGGCCGCCTCTGCCAGATCATGTATGAGGCCGCCAAGACTGCCGACCCCATCCGCTGGGTCCATCGAGGCGACTACGAAGAGGGCGTCAAGAATATCATGATCGGCTATGTCATGCCGGGTGATGTGGACATCAAGAAGATGAAGATGGAGCCAAACATCGTCGAGTTTGGCTGTGGCGCGCTGCCCTGCCGGGAGACGCTGACCAGCTTCATTCCGGCGGATAAGCTCTGGCCGCCCGATTGGGACACCTGGGAGTATTACTGTCTCTTCTACAACATTACCTTCAACTTCTCCAAGATCAGCATGGGCAACAGCCTGGACGAGTTCATCGAGAACAGCCAGCGCTACGCCGCTCGCAACATCAAGGAGCAGGCGGAGTATGTCCGCCAGCGCAAATACCAACCGATGGGTTCCATGTATCTCTACTTCTGGAATGACCCCTTCCCCGGCATCGGCTCCGGCCTCTTGGACTACTACCGGCGGCCCTACCGGTCTTATGAGGTCTTTCAGCAGATCTATACGCCGGTGCTGGTGAGCCTGGAATGGAACAAAGACCCCTACTATGTCGGTTGGCAGAAGGTCTATCATCCCGGCGATACCTTTGTGGGCAAGGTCTGGATCACCAATGACCACCTGGAGCCGATCTACAACGTGCAGTTGGCGTGGCGCTTGTTGCGGGCGGATGGAGACGTGATCCAGCAGGCGCAGCGGCAGATCGCGCTGCCCGCGGACAGTTCCAAGATCACCGACCATATCGTCTGGCCCATTCCGGCAGGCACACAGGGCCTGTACCGGGTAGAGATGTGCCTGACCGGTCAGGACGGCGCGACGCTGTCCAGCAATGATTTTGAGTTTATGGTCGAATAGTCGCCCATCCAATCGCCCCCATCTGTCGAGGAGTTGCCATGTCTACGTCTATCCCGGCATCCATGCCTTCGGTTGCGGACTCACGTGTCATCATCGATCTGAGCGGCGTTTGGCGCTACAAGGTCGACCCAGAAGGGACCGGCGCTGTCCACCGTTACTTTGCCGCCGACCATGACCGGTCGGACTGGGGGCAGATGGCTGTGCCCAACAACTGGTATCTGACCGAAGTCGGCGACTATTTTGGCGCCGTCTGGTTTGAAACCCGCTTTCCAGTCCCGCAGACGCTCCAGGGAAGGCGCCTAACCTTGCGCTTCAACGCCGTGGATTACTACGCCGATGTTTGGCTCAACGATCACTATCTGGGCCGGCACGAGGGCTACTTCACCCCCTTTGAATTTGATGTGACCAAGTACATCCGCTTCGACGGCGAAAATGTCTTAGTCGTGCGCGACGACGCCCCGCGTGATCCAACTGACTATATCCTGGTGGAGGACCCAGGCAACCTGAGCACGCCCATGTCCACCCCCTACAAGCGCCACTGGGCCAAGGATTTGACCTTGATCAAGGGCCACTTCATTGACGCCATGCACCGGCCCGGCGCCATGACCAAATTCCGCGCCGACGGCAACAGCGGCGGCATCTGGCGGCCCGTCGAGCTGATCGCCCAGGGGGACGCCCAGGTCAAGGGGGCCAAAATCTACACCAAGCTTGTGCCGGAGGATGGCACGGCCCTGGTCAGCCTTGACCTGAACCTGAACAACAGCACGCGCCGCCTGCTCACGACCGCCGTCACCGTCACCATCCGGCCCAAGAATTTCACCGGCGAGAGCATTCAGAAGCGCCGGATAGTTCAGTTGCAGCCGGGCCGCAATCCGATCAAATTTGTCCAGACCATCCACGATCCCCAGTTGTGGTGGACCTGGGACCACGGTCGCCCTAATCTGTACGAGATGGAGATCGAGTTGGGCGAGGGGCCGTTGCTGGATCGACAGGTGGAGACCTTTGGCATTAAGGAGGTTTGGAAGGACGCCAAGGGGCAATGGTATCTCAACGGTAAGCGGCTTTTCCTGCGCGGCATGCGCTATCTCTCTAGCCTGTGGATGAGTGAGATCGGAGAGAAACAGTACCAGGATGATCTGCAAAAGATGCTGGAGATGCAGATCAACTCCATCCGCATCGGCAGCCATGTAGAACACCCCCGCTTCTATGAGATGTGCGACGAGATGGGCTTCCTGGTCTGGCAGGTCTTCCCCATGCATTACTGCTACAGCGACTCGGATGATCTCATCGAGCGCGCCGCGCCCATGATGAAGCAGATGGTGGAGATGCTGCACAACCACGCCTGTATCGGCATGTGGAGCGTCTTCAAAGAGCCGAAGGTCTACGGGCTGCCCAACCGGCCCAACAACTATGGGCGGCTCTGCCAAATTCTCTATGAGACGGCGCACACCGTAGACCCCATCCGCTGGGTCCATACCGGCGACTATGAGGAGGGCGTGCAGAACTTGATGATCGGCGGCGTGCGCCCCGGCGACACGGACATGAAGCGGGTCAAGATCGAGCCGCAGATCGTGGAGTTTGGCGCCATCGGCATTCCGGTGCTGGAGACGCTCAAGACCTTCATCCCCGAAGATAAGCTCTGGCCGCCCGACTGGGATACCTGGGAGTATTGGGGGCTGTTCTACAACTTGATGTTTGGCTTTGCCAAAGTCGAAATGGGCAACAGCCTTGAGGAGTTCATTGAGAATAGCCAGCGCTACGAGGCCAACGTCATCAAGGAGCAGATCGAGTTCTTCCGGCAGCGCAAGTACCAGCCGGTGGCCTCTATGTACCTCTACTACTGGAGCGACGCCTGTCCTTGCATCGGCTCCGGGCTGCTGGACTACTACCGCCGCCCGTACAAGGCATATCACGCCATGAAAGCCGTCTACACGCCGGTGCTGGTCAGCCTGGAGTGGAACAAAGACCCCTACATCCTGGGGTTTGAGAAACGCTGGTACCCCGGCGAGACCTTCACCGGCCAGGTCTGGATCACCAACGACCATGACCATGCGCTGGAGGATGCCCAACTGAGCTGGCAACTGGTGAGCCTTCATGAAAACCGCGGCCTATTGCATGGCCGCAAGCGGCTCGACATCCCGCCGGACAGCAGCCAGGTGGTAGACCAGGTGGTCTGGGAAGTGCTGCGCGGCGTGCAGGGCAAATTCCAAGTGCGGATGCAGGTCCAAGATCGAGAGGGCAACCGGCTTTCCACGAACACCTTCGATTTCGCCGTCTAGACCCCTGTTGTCCGGCGAGCCTGTGTAGAGGGCCGGTGTACCAGCGGGGCCAGGGAGCGCCGCACCGAATATAAAACCGCGAAACGCAAAACGCGGAACGTAAAGCAGATGAGAGAGGCAGAGGGTGAACAAACGCAATGCAGAGCAGCCGTGGCTGGCCCCCCATTGGGCGGCGAGCCGGCACAACTTTGACCCGGCGATTGCCGTGCCGGCGCGGCCGGTCATCTTGCACGACCTGACGATCCGAGATGGCGAAGAGTGCGCCGACCTGGCCTTCACCACCGCCGACAAAGTGCGCATTGCCGAGGCGCTGGCCCGCCTGGGACTGAAGCGCACCGAGGTCTTTTTGACCGTTCCAGGGTGGTCCGAGGTTGTCCGGGCGTTGCTCAGCCGCAACCTCGGCATGGACCTGTGGGTCACCTGGCAACCGGGACGGGTCGAGCGAGCGCTGGAGCTAGGGGTCCGGCATGTGATGGTCTGGTACCGCATCGGCGAGGCATTCCAGCAATACGTTTCCAAGCGGAGCCGCAGCGAGCTGATGGAGGAGATGCTCCAGTCGGTGTCGGCGGCAAGGCAGGCAGGGGCGACGGTCAATTTGTTTCTGCCGGAATGCACCAGAGCCAGCCTTGAGCATATCCTCACCGCCGCCCAGGCGGCGGAACGGGAGGGCGCCAGTGCGGTGACAGTGGTGGATAGCCAGGGCGTAGCCCGGCCGGCGGCCATCGCTTACCTGGTGCGCCAGCTCAAACAGGCAACCACTTTGGAGGTGGAAGTCCATTGTCACAATGACTTTGGCCTGGCGGTCGCCAATGTGTTGGGCGGCTATGAGGGCGGGGCCGATGTGCTGCAAGTCTCGGTCAACGGCATCGGCTATCGCGCCGGCAATGCGGCGCTGGAGGCCGTCGTCATGGCGCTGGAGGTGCTCTATGGGGTAGACACCGGCCTGCGGCTCGACCTATTGCCCGAAGTCTGCCGGCTGGTGGCAGAGATCAGCGGATTGCCCAATGGCTATTTCAAGGCCATTGTGGGGGAAGGCGCCTTCCGCTATGAGCAGTGGGGGGCGACGGCCGCGTTTGAGGCTGGGGGCGCCCGTCCCTACGCCTTTCCCTTCGAGCCGGAGGTGGTGGGAAGAAGCCCGGAGCTGGTCATCGGCAAGTGGAGCGACGCCGGCGCCGTCGTGCAAAAGCTGGCTGCCTACGGCTTGACGGCGACGCCGGAACAGGTGGACCGGATATTGGTGCGCTCCCAGCGGGAGGCGCTGGCCCGCCATCGCCCACTGGACGACAACGAATTTCTCGCCATCTGCACCGGCGAAGGCGCACGCGCCGGCGAATAGCAGACAGCGAGATATGTTTCAAACAATCGAACTCAATACGACCTGCGCCTTGGATAGGCTCCCTCTCGCTCCAAGAGTGCGCCCGCGACCGTCCGGCCAAACTTCAGGTTGAGAGCGCCGGACCTGTATTGTTCCGGCGCACGTTCCCGCGCATTTGTGCTAAAACGGGGGCTTGCGGTCGATCTGGAAGACGAAGGCATCATCACACGGGCGTTGCTCCGGCACACCGACGACCAGACCCTGGTCGGTCATGGACCAGGGCAGCTCCTCCGCCACACCTAGCATCCGGACCGAGGCGATCTCGCTGGGGTAGAGGGAGCGTAGCGATTTGAAAACCGCTTCCCTACCCGGCCAGCCCAAACAAATGGCGTAGAGTGTATCTCCCTTGGTGGTGTAGCGGATATCTTCAGCGGTGTAGCGGACTTCGGCGTCCTCCATGAAGTAGCCTGCCTTTACCATTTGTGTCGGCCCTTCACCATAGGTCATCCAGGGGGTAGCGCCGTAGATGGCCGGGCCGTTGATCGCCAGCCACCGGCCCATTCCCGCCAACAATGCCTTGGCCTCATCAGGAATAGTACCATCCGGCTTAGGTCCCACATTGAGCAATAGATAGCCGTTCTTGCTCACGTTATCAATGAGATAATGGACGAGGGTGCGCAGCGGCTTATAGCGTGTCTCCTTCAGGTAGCCCCAGCCGTGCCCGTCATCTACGGTGGTATCGGTGATCCACTCCTGGTAGGTGAGCGTATCAAAGCGCCCTAGCTCCAGGTCAATCACACCGGAACCGGGCACGAGGTCGTGCCACTTATAGGTGACGACAACCTCCTTGCCCCACTCCTCCGCCCGATTGTAGTAGTGGGCCAACATCGCCCGCTTGTAATGCTCCTGGACAAACTTCAGCCCGAAGTCGAACCAAAGCATGTCCGGCTGATACTTGTCAATGCACTCTACCGTCTTGCCCAGCCATTGATCCAAAAAGGCTTTGGAGGGCTTATCCATCAGCTCCCAAAAGGTCTGGCGGTCTTTCGGCTCGGGCGGGTTGTCGCCCCACTCCACGTTGTGCGGCTCACCGTACAAGCCGGCATAGCGCGGGTCGGCGGTGTCCCACTCTTTACGCCAATGGGGAAAGAACCACCAATTCTCGGCGTGGTGCAGCGCCACCATATAGCGCAGGCCCTGCCGGCGCATCGCGTGGGCCAGCTCGCCCACCACATCCCGCTTAGGTCCCATCTTGGCGGCATTCCACTCGGAATACTTCGTATCCCACATGGTAAAGCCATCGTGGTGCTCGCCCACAGGTCCCGCATATTGAGCGCCCGCCCCTTTAAACAACTCCGCCCACTCGTCGGCGTCGAAGCGGGCGCCGGTGAACTCAGGAATGAAGTCCTTGTAGCCGAACTGAGTCAGCGGCCCGTAGGTCTTCACATGGTATTCGTGTTGGGGGGTTCCTTCCCGGTACATGTTGTAGGGGTACCAGGTGGCGTTGGGGCCGCGGGCGGGCACCGAATAGATGCCCCAATGGGTGTAGATGCCAAATTTCGCATCCCGAAACCAGCGGGGCGTCTTATGCTCGCGCAGCGAGTTCCAGGTTGGCTCATAGGTCTGGCGCATGGGAAGGTCCTTTCACGGTTGGACGTTTATGGTTGGGGTAGAGGAGTTTAGCCGCTCACCGGTTGCGCGGGATGGCGGGCCGGCTCGGTCGCAGGCCACGGCTCTACAAAGCCGGGGCGAAGGCCCGCCCCGCGGATGTCAAAGCTTTCAAATCCCAAGCGTAGGGCCGGCGACTCAGGCCGTAAGCGATAGTCGCCATTATCAGGGTCCACAAAGAGAGGGTCGGCAAAGACGGAGTGACGGTCGTAGCCCAGAGCTTGCCACTCGCTCAGGGAATACTTTTCACCCTCCAGCAGCGAAT
>DATLZJ010000319.1:0-4724 GCA_035574055.1 Caldilineaceae bacterium | reverse complement strand
ATGGGCTGACCCCGCCGCCGGAGGCCTACCCCCTCTTTGCCGGCTGGCAGATCACCATCACCGCCGGGCCGGAGCAACTGCATCTGGAGAGTTTTGCCTTGACCCCGCGCCAACGCCATGAGGAGGCGCACGCGGCTCTTCAAGAAGTCGTCGAGCTATGGCAAGAAGGTGTCACCGGAGCCGGGGAATCCGGCGGCTATGCGTTTAGCTTAGAAAACGTGGAGCCGCCCCATGAGTCGGGCTTGCCCACCGGAGTGCGCCTGACCATCGAGTTCCCCCTCTCGGCCAATGGCCTTCTACTGGCGCGGCTGTTGCCCCCGCGCATTGATTGGGCGTTGCTCCATGCGGTGTTGGCGCAGTTGGCCCCCACCAGCGAGCGCGCCAATGAGCTGATCTGGCAGCAGGTGACGCTCAGTCAGCCGCTCGACCTGCGCAGCGGCGCGGCCCGCTGGCTGGGCGTCGCCGCCGGGCTGGAGCAGCAGGCTGCCGAGCTGGAGGCCGCGGGCAGCGCCACAGACGCCACGGATGTCGCGGATGTCTCCGGCGCCGAGGCTGCGCTGCGCGCCCGCATCCAGGCCGTCAACTACCGGGCCGCCGCCGAAGAGTGGCGCAGGTTGGCCGAGCAAAGTTGGCTGCTCTTCACATTCCAGGTAGAGGAACCGGTCTTTGCGGCGTTGAATCAAGCGCCTCCCTCGCGTTCGTGGTATGCGACGGCCAGCTCACCTTCGCAAATGTTTCTTTTCCAGGCCCAGGTCGTCAATGTGAATCGGGCGCTGGCCTTACTGCTGGTCGGTTTCGCCGGGGTGGTTGGCGCCGCGGGTGTGTTGTGGTCGTTGTTGTGATCATCATTGTGATAGACGTTATGATAGACTACCAGCACCCTATCTTGGGTGCTTGCTCACCGCGGCGCAGTGACTTTTTGTTTATATTGCATCTATGACCACACTCACTTCTACATCTGCTACTCCTGTCTCGACGCCTCTGCCGGCCGCGCCGTCGCCCAGCCGGGCGCGCAACCGCTACGCCGAAAACATCTACTTTCAGGATGGCGTTGTCCTGACCGGCGTACTGACTTCGTTGCTGTATCTGATCTTGGCGACCTCGATGGACGCGGCGGGCTATGTAGAGAGTATGGCGCTCCTGGTGCCTGTCACCCTGGGAGCGCTGGCGCTGGGCTTCTTGATGGCGTTCAGCCGCTTCGACGGCTTCTTCGCCCTGTCCCACAGCATGTTCACCGGCCTGGCCTGGATTTTGTTCCTCATGAGCGGCCTGGTCTCCGAGCAGGAGATCACTCCCTTTGTCAACAACGGGATTCCGGAGCTACAGGCCAAAGCCTACTTTGTGCTGTTGCGCTGGCTCAACTGGATTGACGCGGCCATCAACGACGTTGCCAGCAACGACAATTACATCTTTATCTTCGAGATCTGCTTTCTTGTCTGGTGGCTGACCTATCTGGGGGTCTGGTCCATCTTTCGCCACGGCTACACCTGGCGGGCCATCATTCCCACCGGCATCGTGCTGTTGATCAACACCTACTACGCGCCCCAGTCTATCCTGGGCTTTCTGGTGGTCTTCTGTCTGGTCGCCATGCTGCTCTTTGTGCGGACCAACCTGGCCGAGCAGCAACTCCGCTGGCGCGAGCAGCGCATCCACTTCAGCCAGGATGTCACCTTTGATTTTCTGCGCAACGGGTTGGCCTATAGCGTGGCGGTGGTGGCGCTGGCCTGGCTGCTGCCCGGCTTTGGTCGCAGCCTGGAGGTGCGCGCGGTCATGGCGCCGCTCAATGAGCAGTGGGAAGAGACCACCGAGCGCATGAACCGGCTCTACCAGGGGTTGAACCGCCAAACCCGGCCGACCGCAGCCACCTTTGGCCGCACGCTTACGCTGGGCGGCGCGCGCAATGTAGGGTCCGGCCTGGTCTTTCGGGCACAGGCGGCCAGTGCGCGCTACTGGCGCGCGGTGGTCTACGATACCTATACCGGCCGCGAATGGTTGAACACCGGTGAGGAGGAGGAGACCTTCCGCGCCAATGAGGTGACGCCGGTAGGCGCCTGGCAGTTGCGCCAGCCCATGACACAGACCATCACGCTGCTTGCGCCGGTCGGCAACCTGATCTTCGCTGCGCCTGATATCGTTCAGGTCAGTGTGCCCATTGTCGCCTCGGTGCGTCCGGTGCCGGTGGTCGGTTTGGCCGGTGAGGCGGCCTATGAGATCACGATGGCCCGTTCACGCCAGGCGCTGGAGGCGAATGAAAGCTATCAGGTTGTCAGCTACCAGACCATGATCACCGAGCGGGCGCTGCGGGAGGCCGGCGCCGATTACCCCGACGCCATCCGCGAGCAATATCTCCAGCTCCCCGACGATTTCTCCGAGCGGGTAGCCGCCGACGCGGCCGCCATCACCGCCGAGTATGAGACGCCCTTCGACAAGGCGCGGGCGCTGGAGACCTATCTGCGCAGCTTTACCTACAATGAGGAGATCAGCGCGCCCCCGCCAGACCAGGACCCGGTCGAGTACTTCCTGTATGAGATTCGGGAAGGGTACTGCGATTACTACGCCACCGCCATGGTGGTCATGTTGCGCAGCCTGGGCATCCCCGCCCGCCTGGTCAGCGGTTATGCGGAGGGAAGCTATGACCCGGAGATGGCTGTCTTCACCATCACCGAGCAGGACGCCCACACCTGGGTGGAGGTCTTCTTCCCCGGCTATGGCTGGATCGAATTCGAGCCGACGGCAGGCGAAAGCCAGTTAAACCGGCCCAGCGGCCTTGACTCTGCGCTCAACGATACGATGGATGGCGCCATGGAACCCAGCAGCGGCGGCGCGATCCCTCAGAACCCCTATGAAGATGAGATGATGTACCCCGGTATGGAGACCGTCATGGACCAGCCGCTCACCGAGACTGGCGGCGCGCTGGGGAGCTGGAGCTGGTGGCTGTGGGCTGCGTTGACGCCATTGGTGTTGGTGGTGGGCGGCTGGTTCATCTGGCGCACACGGGTGGCCGGTCCCACCCGCTTCGACCCGGATGTGCCCCCGATCCTTTTTGAGCGGTTGCAGCGTTGGGCCGCTCGCCTGGGGCTGGGCGTTGAGCCGCATCAGACGCCCTATGAACAGGCGCGCCACTTTGGCCGCCACCTCCCTGAAGGCCAGGCGCCGATCCAAACCATTACCGAGGGCTATGTCCGCTATCGCTTTGGCCGCCGCTCCCACCTGGCTGCACCGGCAGG
Organism: Caldilineaceae bacterium; assembly: GCA_035574055.1. Taxonomy (GTDB): domain Bacteria; phylum Chloroflexota; class Anaerolineae; order Caldilineales; family Caldilineaceae; genus QEUY01. The sequence continues at coordinate 1,497 of DATLZJ010000319.1, read as the reverse complement.
CGTGGCGCAGACCACGATCGAGCCGGAGACGGATGGGCTGATCATGTCTTGGCAAAGCCTAGAGCCGGTGCTGTGGCGCGCCTGGTTCAGCAAGCTGGCGGGGGTAGGGCTGCGGGCCAAGAAGAACCCGTTTTCTCTGATCAAGAAACAGTAGACGGTAGAAAACAGCCGATAGGGGGCGCGTGCGGAGCGGCGCGGGGCTGTTGTCCGGGGGGAGCATTGGCTCCCCCCGGTCTGTCAGGCGGCAGCGCGTAGGTGAGGCCGCGCCCCGCTGTTCACGATACTATGACACTTTTCACGCCTGAGGACGGGCGAGGGATGGAGGATCTTCTGCCGTCGAGTATCACTGCTGCGGCAGCAACAGCGCCACTTGGGTCTCTTCCGGCAGCGAGCTTTTGGTGAGCCGGAGCATCTCCTGCGGCTCCGGGGCCGAGACGCCCAGCTCGCGCAAGAATCTCTCCACCGGCTCCAGGCTCTGCGCCCAGGGCGCCGATAACTCCGGCTGGCGGTAGTGCATCGGGATCACGATTTTCGGCTCGAACATGCCGATCACCTCCACGGCGTGCGTCGGGTCGAGGGTATTGCCCCCGCCTACGGGCACCATCAGCACATCCACCTCGCCTACATTCAACTCCTCGATCTCCGACTGGGCCGGCGCCTCGCCGAGGTCGCCCAAGTGGCCGACGGTGAAGTCGTCAAACTCAAAGAAGAAAATCACATTGCGCTCAACCGGCTGATCCTTTTGGCGGCGGTGATAGGTCGTGGCGCCGGTAATAAAGACGTTCTTGATCTCGTATTCGCCGGGACCGCGCAGCACCTTTGGCTCGCCGCCAATGCGCTCAACGCTGCTGTGGCCGGGGCGCTCATGGCTGATGGTGACGATATCGGCGCGCAGCTTGGGCAGTTGCAGCCCCACCGTGCGGTCGTAGGGGTCGCAGATGACTGTGACGCCGCCCTCGCGAATGCGGAAGCAGGAAAGACCATACCAGGTGATATCCATTTCGGCTCCTTTTGTTCATGATGCTTTATTTGTTCATGACGCCATTTGCTTCGGAACAAATGTTTTATTCCCTACTATACACCGGCGCAGCCATCCCGACAAGAATGCCCAGGTTGGCCCAACAATTGCGGCCTTGACTTCCCGGATGTTATCATACGCCGATGGCGCCGGTGGATATGGCGCCGGCGGTAGTGGTGGACGAGCCTGGCGCGATCAACCGGACTATCACCGGGCTATTACCGGGCTATTACCGGACAATTAAAGGAGTGGGAGCTATGGAGCGCGAAGAAGCCCGCAGACTTGTCGAAGAGACCTTTTACCGCTCGCTAGGGGAGAGCGGCGTGAGCATTACCGCCGTGCCCGAGGCGCAGCTGCGCGCCATTGTGCGCAGCCTGGCCGACAGCGTCTTTGCCGTCATCGAGGGACTGGAAGGGGAGGAGGATGCGCTGTCGCCCCAACCGGCGCCTGCGGCGGCGGACGCCGCAACGGCGCATCCG
>DATLZJ010000318.1:0-6622 GCA_035574055.1 Caldilineaceae bacterium | reverse complement strand
CTAGGAAGCGACTGCTGCGCCACCAGCGCAGGGGCGAATCGTAGCCCACGTTGGTCCAATGGAAGATACCCAGCCGCCCGTCCTCGAACTCGACAATGCCGTGCTCCTGGGTTTCGGTGCGCGGCGCGGTCTTGCCGGCGATGCGTGACCAGTGGCTGGCTAGCTCATAGGGGCGCACTGCGCCCGTCACCTGGACCGGTTTGGCGTCAAAGCCCAAATAGCTGCGCATGACGCTGACGCCGTGGTAGCCGTGGCCGGCAAAGTCGTTGAACGACGAATAGACCCGGCCAAAGAGACCGGACGCCAATAGCGCCAGCTTAATCTGCTCCAGCGGGCGGCGATGGAACTGCTCGGCCACCTCGACCTTCAGCCCGCGGCGCGCGGCTGCCTGGATGATGGCGTCGGCCTCGCTCAACTTGTGGGCAATTGGCGTCTCCAGCAGCACATGCAGCCCGGCCTCGACGGCCATCAACCCCACCTGGCCGTTGGCCCCATAGGCGACCGAGACAATGCCGATCTGGGGCGCGGTCTGGCGCACCAGCGCGTCCAGATCGGTGAACCAGGGCACGCCCAGGCTTTCGCCCAAGCGGCGGGCGGAGTCGGCGCTGCGCCCCCAGACGGAGACCAGCTCCACCTCCTGGGGCAGCGCCGCCAGGATGGGGCCATAGAGATAATCGGAGCGCCGCGCAGTGCCGATGATGGCGACGCGCAGCGGAGCAGGATCGGCCATGGTCAGGCCCTTTCGTGATGGCGGCTCGTGATGGTTGGGTCGCGGGTCACCAGGCGTATGCCTCAGGCGCTTCGCCGCCGGGGCCGGGCCAGATGGCGTCTAGCCGGGCAAGCTGCTCCGGCGACAGGCGGATTTCCAGCGCGCGGAGGCTCTCCTCGAACTGTTCCATCGTGCGCGGGCCGATGATGGGCGCGGTGACGACCGGGTTGTGGAGCAGCCAGGCCAGCGCCACATTAGCCGGACGCTCGCCCAACTCGGCGCAAAAGGCCTCGTACTGCTCGAGCTGGGGCCGAAGCTGCTCGACTCGCTCCTGGGCGCTCGCCCGGCGACCGCTGCTCGCGCGCTGGAGCGCGCCGCCCAACAGCCCGCCCGCCAGCGGACTCCAGGGAATCAGCCCCAGCCCAAAGTGACGGCAGGCTGGGATCACCTCCAGCTCAATCATGCGCGCGTTGAGATTGTAAAGGCTTTGCTCCGAGACCAGGCCCAGGAAGTGGCGCTTTTCCGCGGCAAACTGGGCCAAGGCGATGTGTAAGCCGGCGAAGTTGCTGCTGCCCACATAGAGGATTTTCCCCTCGCGCATAAGCTGCTCCATCGCCTGCCAGATCTCCTCCCACGGTGTGGTGCGCTCGACGTGGTGCATCTGGTAGAGGTCAATGTGATCGGTCTGGAGCCGGCGCAGGCTGTCCTCACAGGCTTTGCGGATGTGGTAGGCCGAGAGACCGCGGTCATTGACCCCCGGTCCCATCGGCCCGTAGACTTTGGTCGCCAGCACGATCTGCTCCCGGCGACCGCCGCCCTGGGCCAGCCAGTTGCCGATGATCTCCTCGGTATAGCCCAGGCGGATGTCGCGGCCATAGCGGTTGGCGGTGTCAAAGAAGTTCACGCCCAACTCCAGGGCGCGGTCCATGATGCGGTGGCTGTCGGCCTCGCTGGTATGCGGGCCGAAGTTCATGGTGCCCAGGCAGAGCCGGCTGACTTTCAGCCCGGTGCGGCCTAGATTGGTGTACTGCATGGCATCTCTCCGATAGCGATTGCTGCGCATGGATATTGCTGCGAGTAAAGATTGCGGCGAGTGAAGCGCTGTAATGAGGTCAGGATTGTGTACGGTTGGGCAGACGCCCGCGCGAGCGTCTGCGGAGGATGGCTTGCCTAAATCTATTGTCCGGCAAAAGAAGAGGAGACGCAAATCGGCAGGTGACTGTCTCGCGCCTGTTTCTCCCCCACTCCTCCACAATTGACAGCAAGCTGACGGCTGTGCAGGCCGGATTCCATGATAGGCTAGGGCCAGGCAGCGGACTAGATGCGGCGCGGCCGGCTGGCGGTGCGCCGCTAAGGGAGAGTGGGAGAGCCACTAGCTGGAGAAAAGCCAATGGGGGAGCGGGGGAGACAAGCTTGGCTCTTGAGGGCGGCGCTGGCCGGATGCCTCTGGCTGGCTGCCCTGGCGGCGGTCTGGGCCGGCCCGCTCTGGGCGGCGGATGGCGAGCCGTGCGCGACCACCGTCCGCACGGATTGCCCCACCCTGGCGCCTGCGGTCGAGCCGCTGTCACCGGAGCCGCCAGCGCCGGAGTCAGCAGCTCCGCAGACGACGCCGGCGGAGGATCGCCCCTGTCCGGTCCCAGTGGGAGAGGGTGTGATCTGCCGCGGGCCGGATGTGCCCCTCTCCCCAACTGTTTATCTGCCGTTGGTCCGGCGCTAGGGCCGTCATGGCGGCATCACCTGTAAAGAGCCGGGGCGAGCGGACTGTCCGCTCGCCCCGTTTTGTTTCTCTTGGGCTAGCTCCAGAGCCGGTCGTTGGAGCGCTCCTTGTCCCACATGTCGGTCGGGTCGAAGAAAACCGGGTCGTCGGCGTCTACCCACTGGCGGCAAAGGTCTTCGTTGAGGGCGGTGAAGCCCAGCCCCGGCGTCTCCGGCACCTGAATGTGGCCGTCCTGGATCAGGGGGCGGGGCAGCCCTTCAATCAGCTCGCTCCACCAGGGCAGGTCTACCGAATGGTTTTCCAGCACCAGGAAGTTCTGGGTGGCGGCGGCGCAATGGACGCTGGCGAGGGCAGCGATGGGCGAGCCGGCCATGTGCATCGCCATGGCAATCCCATACTCTTCGGCCAGGTCGCCGATCCTCTTGGTCTCCAGGATGCCGCCGGAGGTCGCCAGGTCGGGATGGATGATGCTGACGGCGCGGCGCTCCAGCAGCGGCTTGAAGTCTTCCTTGAGGTAAATGTCTTCACCGGTGCAGGTCGGGGTCGTCACTGCACGGGTGATCTGCACCCAATGCTCAGTCAACTGCCAGGGCACCATATCCTCGTACCAGGCGAGGGTGTACTTGTCCAGCTCGCGGCCCAGGCGGATGCAGGACTCGACGCCGATGTGGCCGAAGTGGTCTACCGCCAGCGGCACCTCATAGCCGATCACCTCGCGCACCGCGGCCACATACTCCGACAGGATAGCGATGCCCTTGTCGGTGATCTGGATGCCGGTGAAGGGGTGCATGATGTGGCGGCTGTCCAGCATCTCCGGCGGCGCAATGAGCGTGCCGGGGATGCCCCGCAGCAGCCGGATGCCCACGTCCATCTTGAGGAACTTGAAGCCCTGCTCCATGCGCGCCTTGAGCCGGTGGCCCATCTCGACGCCGTCCGGGGTGGAGTCGGTGTCGCTGTAGCAGAGAATCTTATCGCGGAACTTGCCGCCGGCCAGTTGGTAGGCGGGCACGCCGTAGGCTTTGCCGGCCAGGTCCATCAGGGCCATCTCGATGCCACAGACGCCGCCGGCCCCGCGGGCGTGGTGGCCGAACTGTTTGATCTTGCGGAAGATTTTGTCTACGTTGCACGGGTTCTCGCCCAAGATGCGGCTCTTGAGCATGAGCGCATAGGTCTTGCTGGCGCCGTCGCGCACCTCGCCGTAACCGACCAGCCCCTGATTGGTGTCAATACGGATGATCGAGGCGCGAAAGGGCAGCCCACAGAGGTTGGCGACGCGCAGGTCAGTGATGCGCAGCTCCGACGGGCGCGAGTAGGTGTTGACGTGGTCTTCAGGACGAGGTTGGGTAAGTGCATCGGACATTGAGGAAAGCTCCTGCTGATACTCCTGCTGATAGTAATGGTAGAAGAAAGTCATCGTGGGCCACAACCGGCCCAAGCATGGAACAACCGAACCGGAAGCGAGATAGGCGTCTACCGGGCGCAGAGGGGCGCGCAGCCAGCCGCCAGGTTTTTCGCTGCCGGTGGATGGGGTACAATGCAGACGACCGGGCAGACCGGTTGATTGTAATGACCCCACCTTGCCAGCAACTGACCCAGACTGAAGGATGCTCCATGAAAATTACCAATATTGAGGCTTACCCCGTTTGGGGCGGGCATCGCAACTTCCTGTTCGTGGTCGTTGATACCGACGAGGGTATCTACGGCGTCGGCGAAGCCGGCATCACCGGCCGCGAATTGGCCGTCATGGGCGCCATCGAACATTTCAAGCCGTTGCTCATCGGCCAGGACCCGGGGCGCATCGAGCATATCTGGCAGATGCTCTTCCGCGGCGGTTTTTTCCCGGCCCAGCGCATCCTCACCAGCGCCATTTCGGCCATTGATATTGCCCTGTGGGACATCAAGGGCAAGGCGCTGAACGTGCCTATCTACGAGCTATTGGGCGGGTTGGTGCGCGACAAGGTAGTCTGCTACCCCCACAACCAGGGCCACAGCTCGGAAATCCAACCCCTGGTGGACTCTTGCCTCCAGACCAAGGAGGAGGGCTGGAAGTTCGTGCGCTGGGGCCTGCCCCAAGACGGCTCGATCCTGGAGCCGCGCCAGGCCGTCAAGACGGCCATTAAGCAGTTCTATGCCATCCGCGAGGCGGTGGGCGACGAGATCGAGCTGACCTTTGACGTGCATACCCGTCTGGACCTGCCCGACGTGGTCTGGCTCTGCCGGGAGATCGAGGCGACCCGCCCCTTCTTTATCGAGGACCCCTTGCGCTCCGAAAATCCGGACTCCTTCAAGACCCTGCGCCCGCGTGTGCATGTGCCGCTGGCTGCGGGCGAGCAATTCAGCTCCAAGTGGGAGTTTCGCCAGCTGATCGAGGAGGAGTGGATTGACTATGCGCGCATTGACCTCTGTATCGTCGGGGGCATCACCGAGGCCCGCAAGATCGCCGGCTGGTGCGAGACCCACTACATCAAGCTGGCCGTCCACAACCCGCTCGGCCCGGTCTCGACGGCGGCCTGTCTGCAACTGAACCTGGCGACGCCCAACTTCGGCGTGCAAGAACAGCCCCGCAGGCCCGGCACGACCTTGACCGATGTGGTGCCCGTGCAGCCGGAGTGGGAGGACGGCTACCTGCTGCCGCCGAAAAGGCCGGGGCTGGGAATCGAGTTCGACCGGGAAGCCGCCAAGCGCTACCCCTTCCGCATGACCGAGCTACCCCACCTGCGCCGGTTGGACGGCTCCGTAACGAACTGGTAGGCGAGCGGATAGGCGGTCCGCCCAGCGGCGCGCAACGAGATTCTATCTTACACGCCGCTGGACGGATCGCCAAGAATGGAGTCCAGGCAATCCGCAAAGACTGGATGAACTGGGGTTGATCTAGACTACCCAGCACAATCCATCCTGCGGGGAACCATACAAGTTCTAAAGTGTGATTTTAGAGACCCACTGAAGGTTTATTCAGCAGGTTTAATCCGGAACTGAAGCTGGTTTAGCCATTGGCTAAACCAACGCCAGCGCTCGCGGCGGGTCAATTGCGCCTGTTCCCTACTTGAAGTCGTCCTTGCGCTCCGATATGCTAACAATAAAAATGAGGTGCGTGAGCGCGCACCTCATTTTTGACGGCATTTTTATGACGGCTTTGTTTTTGTAGCAGTGTTTGTTACAGCGGTTCAACAGTCGGAAAGGCAAGCACTTCGTATGGACGTTTCTTGGAGTCCCATGTCTTGGAGTCATATCACGATGCGCTTTTTGAGCGGCGTTGCGCTCTGCGCGTCGGCTCTCTTGACCTCATGTGTTGTACAGCCCGCACCTACCCTTTTGAGCAATCAAGCAGCCCAGGGGGAAACCGCCGCTGCAGCCCTCGTGGAGGAGAAAGGAGCAGACTCGGCTTTCCCGATCACCGTAACCCATGAGCGTGGTGAAGTGACATTCGACAAGCCTGCCACACGCGTGGTCATCTTCAGCGAGGAATTTATCGAGTTAGCCATCGCACTGGACATCGCTCCGGTTGGCGTTGGCCTCTGGCGAAATGCGCCGACGAGGGAAACGTTTACGTCCCTCCCCTATCTCGATGAACCGATCCCTGGTGAGCCTCGCTATTTGGACGGCGAGCAGCCTAACCTGGAGGCGATCCTCACCCTCCAGCCTGACTTGATCCTGCAACATGATTATGAGGGTGGGAATGGCGATGAGCTGTACGCCTCATTCTCGCAGATCGCGCCAACACTCGCCTATTCAGGAGGCAAGGTCGGCGCATGGAAGCAAGCCATTCGCGGCCTCGGCCAGGCGACGGGGCGCAGTGAGCAAGCTGAACAGGTGATCGCCCGCTATGACGCCCGTGTGGCCGAACTGCAACAAGCGATGGAGCCGGTGGTCGCCATGGCGCCGGAGGTAACGGTGTTGCTGTCGTGGGTGGATGGGGCCGGAGTTTTTGATGAGCGGTTTTCCATCGGCGGCCTAATGTATATGCTAGGCTTTCGCCTGACGACACCGTTAGGGGAAGCCATGGACCCGTCAGGCTATGTAGATATCTCGGCAGAGACCGTGGCCGAAATCTCCGCTGACACGGTAATGGTGTTGCGGTTCGACAGTGACCAGCAGCACCCAATTGACCCACTGCTGAACACCCTCGACATACCGGTTCTTCACACGGAAATCTACCCAGGAATGGGCTATACAGGGCCATATACTGAGTTGATTTA
>DATLZJ010000317.1:0-3765 GCA_035574055.1 Caldilineaceae bacterium | reverse complement strand
GGCGGGATGGTTTGCCATCTCCCGCCTGTAGCCTGGTTAGCCCGGCGTCAGGAAGGATCAACCGTGGCCCACGTAGATCGTCTTGATGCGTGTGTAGAACTCGATGGCGGCCTGCCCCTGCTCCTTGAAGGTATTGGCGCTGGAGTGCTTGAAGCCGCCGAAGGGCGCTTGCAGCGCCAAGCCAGTGGTCGGCTCGTTGATCTTGACCACGCCGGCCTCGATGCGGTTGGCGAACTGGAAGGCGCGCTGCAGGTTGTTGGTCACGACGCCAGCGGAGAGGCCAAAGCCGATATCATTGGCTTTCTCAATGGCGTCGTCGAAGTCCTTGGCGCGGATGATGCCGATCACCGGCCCGAAGATCTCCTCCTGGGCGATGCGCATCTGGGGGTCTACGTAGTCAAAGACGGTGGGCTGGATAAAGTAGCCGCCATCGCGGGCCTGGCCGCCGCCGGCCAGCAGCTTGGCGCCCTCGCGCTTGCCGATGTCAATATACTCCAGGTCGGTGCGGAGCTGGTCCTCGCTGACCGCCGGCCCCATCTGGACGCCCGGCTCCAGACCTTCCCCCACCACGACCTTCTTGGCGGCGTCGGTGAGCGCCTGGGCGAACTGGTCGGCGATGCGCTCCTCGACGATGACCCGGCTGGTGGCCGTACAGGCTTGGCCGGTGAGGCCGAAGCCGCCCGTCACCGCCAGCTTGACGGCCAGCTCCAGGTCGGCGTCGTTGAGCACCACCATTGGGTTCTTGCCGCCCATTTCAAGCTGGACGCGGGTCATATTCTTGATGGCCTTTTCATAGATGCCCGCGCCCACGTGGTAGGAGCCGGTAAAGCTGATGCCGTTGACTTTCGGGCTGGAGACCAGCTCATCGCCTACGTTGCGGCCAGAGCCGGTGATGTAGTTCACCACCCCTTTGGGCAGCCCGGCTTCGAGCAGCGCCTCGACCAGGAGCAGACCGGAGCGCGGCGCAAGCGAGGCCGGCTTGAAGACGACGGTGTTGCCATAGGCCAGGGCCGGCGCCATTTTCCAAGCCGGAATGGCGATTGGGAAGTTCCAGGGGGTGATCAGCGCGATCACGCCCAGCGGCTCGCGGCGCGTGTAGAGCAGCTCGCCGGTCGTGTTGCTGGGCAGCACATCGCCGCCCGCACGCCAGCCCTCGCCGGCATAGTAGCGGAAGATGTCGCGGGCGCGGGTCACTTCCCCCAGCGCCTCGGCGCGGGTCTTTCCTTCCTCGCGGCTGAGCGTCTCGGCATATTCGTCCATCCGCGCCTCGATGATGCGGCTGGCCTTATCCAATATCGCCCCGCGCGCCGGAGGGGGCATGTTGGCCCAATCACGCAGGGCGGCCTGCGCGGCTTCGATGGCCCGGCGAGTGTCCTCTTTGGTGGACGAGGGGAACGTGCCGATCACGTCGCCGTGCTTGGCCGGGTTTTCCCGTTCAAAGCTCTCGCCGCTGGAGGAGTCCACCCACTCACCGCCGATCAGATTTTTAAAGACTTGCATGGTAGCCTTCCTTCCACTCATCCCCCGGCGCGCCCTCGGTCGAAACGGGGCAGGGCAAGGGGATGCTAGTCAGAACTTAGAATTACAGGACCTGGTTTTCCAGGGTCTTACCCGCAATGGAAATCCGGATCACGTCGCCGGATGCTAAGGTAAACTGGTCGGGGGGCACAATGCCCGTGCCGGTCATGAGAAATGCGCCGTAGGGAAAATCAAGCTCGCGATAGAGATAATCGGCCAATTCCTGAAAGCTGCGCTTCATGTTGCTGGTCGAAGTGTCGCCGGTAAAGACCACCTGGGCGGAGCGCTCGATCTGCATTTGGATGGTCAGGCCGGCCATCTCCTCCGCTCCACAAAGCCGAATGCCGGGGCCGACGGCGCAGGAGCCGTTGTAGGTCTTGGCCTGGGGCAAGTAGAGCGGGTTTTCCCCTTCAATATCGCGCGAGGACATGTCATTGCCGATGGTGTAGCCTACAATCTCGCCAAAGGCGTTGATGACCAGCGTTAGCTCCGGCTCCGGCACATTCCAGCGGGTATCACGGCGAATCCGCACCGGCTCACCGCTGCCCACGACCCGCCAACCGGCGGATTTGAAGAAGATTTCCGGGCGCTCGGCCTCATAGACCTTTTGATAGACATCGGCGGTGGTAGATTCCGCTTTGCGCGCCTCGCGGCTGCGCAGGTAGGTGACGCCGCTGCCCCAGACTTCCAGCGCCGGCTCGACTGGCGTCAGGGGAGCACCGTCGGCAGTCGGTCCCTGGGGCAGGCTGGAGAGCGCCGCCTGCATGGCCGGGCGCGGCAGCGCCAGCAGCGCAGCCAATGTCAGACCCGGAGGCAAGAGATGCCCATCGGCGGCCCAACGCGGGCCGCTTGGGGTGCGGTGGCGTGTGAGATACATGCGTTGCTTCCTCTGCTTTAGATCTTGCTATAGACCTTGCTATAGACCTTGGATGCGATAGACCGTGCTCTAGAGTTGCTGGCTCACCAGCGGCTGCTGCGATCTTCGCCAGACCTCATATTCGGCCTTGGTGGCCTCATCGGGCGGATAGACGCCCAGGATGCTGGCGCCGCTCGCCACCTTGGCTTGGATGAATTCCTCGAGTCGCTCCTGCTCATAGGCGTCGTGGGCCACCTCTTCGGCTACTTGGGCCGGGATGGCGACCACGCCTTCGCCGTCGCCCACCATCACATCACCGGGCATGACCAGTACGCCGGCGCAGCCGATGGGTGTGTTCATCTCGATGGGATGGTGGATGGCAAAGGAGGTGGTGGCATGGGCGGCCTTGATGTAGGCCGGCAGCTCGATATGTTTGAAGCCCGGCGTATCGCGCAGGGCGCCATCCGTGACCAGCCCGGCCGCGCCGCGCACCTTGAGGCGGGTCGCCAGAATGTTGCCCAGGGTGGCGGCGCGTGTGTCGCCGCGCGCGTCAATCACCAGCACATCGTCCGGCCCTACTGCCTCGACGGCCAGCCGCTGCACGTTGGTGGTGTTGTCGTAGAGGGTATCCACCAAATCCTCGCGCATGGGCACATAGCGCAGGGTAAAGGCATAGCCCACCATGCGGAGGTCCGGGCGCAGCGGCGTCAGGCCCGCCAGAAAGGTATTGCGAAACCCCCGCTTCATGAGTTGGCTGGTCAGCGTGGCGGTTGAGACGGCGTGTAGCTTGGCAAACGCCTCCGGGGAAAGCGCGTGAGGGCGCTGAAGGTCGGCCATCGGTGCTGCTTCCTTTGCTGTGGCTACTTTGGCTGTGGCTCGCTGCCGGTCTGCTCCGGATTGTACCATAGGGCCGCGCGGGCCGGGAGATGGGCTGGCGGCTACTTGTATTCCACAAATCCGGTCTTGTTGCGCTCCACCCAATCCCAATTGATGGGCACCCCCAGGCCGGGGCCTTGCGGAACGGGGACATGCCCCTGGGCATCAATGGCGTCCAGCGTGTCCCGGTAGCCGTCGGCGTAGAGGTGCTCCGGGTGGCTGGGCGGCGCCTTGGGGTGGAGCAGGCCCATCTCGTAATAGTTGGTGTTGCGGATGGCGGCCATGCACTGGCGTTGGGCCGGGCCGGGGCCGTGGAACTCGATATCAATCCCTAGCGCCTCGCAGGCGTGGGCCAGCTTGATGACGCCGGTGATGCCGTCGTAGCCGACATCGCCGCGTACATAGTCGGTGGCGTCGGCGATGGCGAAGTCAATGTGCGGCTCCAGCGAGCGCACATGCTCGGTCTGGAGCAGGGGTGTGCGGATCAATTGGCGTAGCTTGCGGTGGGCGAACTG
>DATLZJ010000316.1:0-4610 GCA_035574055.1 Caldilineaceae bacterium | reverse complement strand
CCACGCGGCCCCCGCCTCCGGCGGCTGCGCCGCCAGCTCGTCCAGAAGTGCAGGCGTCAACGCCGGCTCTCCCGCTCCCGCCATGTCCTTCATGTCAGCATGTTATTCATGTCAGCAAGTGGTTTATGTCAGTTCTACCGGCTCAATCTCGATGATCGGCCCGTCGAAGGGCGTCATAATCAGGCGGTACTGGCCGGGAGGCACCCGGTCCAGTATAAAGCGGCCGTCGCTGTTGCTCTCAACCGTGTTAACGGGATAGGGGGATGGTGGAGCCGTCAGGGGCGCTAGCTCCACCAACACGACAGCGCCCTCGTTGTCACGATAGAATTCGCCGATGAGCCGGCGTCCACTGCCCACAGGTTCCACCAACAGCTCCACTTCGGCCTCGCCTGCGGTATAAAGGAGCCGGTAAGCGCCAGCGCCGCGCACCCCCGCCAGCAGCGGTTGGCGGCGACTATCCCAAGCCAGTACCCCCTTCACCCATGCCGCCAGTTCGGAGGCGACGCCGGCAGGGCGCTGCGCTACTTGAGCAAAGAGCGCAGCGTAACGCGCCTCGGTTGCGGGGGATGGGCGGCTGCGCCGGGCAACCGCCAGTTCCGTCATGAGTTGTTCCAACCGGGCAAGCCGTTCTCGGCAAGGTGGGCAGCCCGCGAGATGAGCGGCGGCGTCCTCCGGCAAGGGAACGCCATCCAGCAGATGGTTGTACAGCAACGGGCCAGGGGGATGGTCTATGGAGGGCTGGTGGATGCTGCTCTCACTGTCCTGGTCGCTCACAGTTGCTCCCTACGCCGCCTACCGGCCACAACGGCTTTGATCGTCCGCGCTCTACTCATTAGTGGCTCTGATGCCAGCCTAAAATACAGCGGCGCGCCACGAGGACGAGATTTCTCGAACCCGGCTAGTGCGGACCGGCGCGCCACTCAAACCCCAATCCCTCCAAGATCGCGCGCAGTTGCTCCAGACATCGGTTGCGGGTAGGGCCGATGCTTCCCTTGGGCATACCGAGCCGCGCCGCAATTTGCTCGTAGGATGGTTCACCGGGGTCCAAAAAGAGCGCCTCCAGCAGCGCGCGGCAGCGCTCTCCCAACTTGGACAACCCCTCTTGTAGCAGGGCCTGGCGCTCCCAACCGGCCAGAAGCTCCGGGAGGCTCGGCACACGCACCGCCGCCACCGGCTCGCCCACCAGTGTATCAGCCTCGGTCAAGTCGGCGCTGCCGGCCGGTCCTTCGCGCCGGCGCTGGTGGAGGAGCCGCCAACAGGTGCGTCGCGCCGTCGTCACCAGCCAAGCCGGTAGCCGCTCGGCATCCTCGATCCGGTGTAGCCCTTGCGCCAACGCCAGAAAAACCTCCTGGCCGACATCGTCCACCTCCCCATCCCTCAACCCATGTTGCACGGCCACCGCATGAACGAGACGGCTATAACGGTGGACCAACGTCCGCCAGGCGCCGTCATCGCCGCGCAGGCAGCGGTCAATCAATTCCTGGTTTGTCGGCGAAGTTCCGTTCACGTATCAGGCATCTCATATAGCCACAGGGGCCTGGCGGCGGCTTTGCTGCACAAAGCAACCATATCATGCGCCGGACAAAGGGGCCAAGATTGGCATATGGCTGTGCTTTGACGTACCATTTGAACGCGGCTCACTGGCTGCTTGAACCGCGCAAAACGCTGCCTGTTCTGCCAGTGGGACAGGCTAGTGAAACAAGGGACAACACAATGGGCTTTGTGATTTTCGAGGCGCATTCCGGTTGGCGCTATGTGGTGATCCTGGTGGCCGTCCTGGCGATCTTGAAATATCTGATCGGCTGGCTCGGCAGGGGCCGATGGTCAAACCTCGACCGCTGGCTTGGCTTGCTGACGCCGGTGACGCTGGATATTCAGTTCCTACTCGGCTTGATCCTCTGGATCACGCAGGCGCGCTGGACAGGGGCAGACGTACTCCGTAGCTGGGAGCATCCTGTCACCATGATCATCACGGTCGCCCTGGCGCACATGACGTGGAACCGCGTCAAGCGGGCGGGAGCCGACGCCGACAAGTATCGCAGCGGCGCCATCGGCTTTCTCATCACCGGCATTGTGCTGGCGTTGGGGATTGCACGCATCACGAGTACACTCTAAACGCTCAATCCCAGGACAATGACAGCTACCGCAAAGACAACCAATGGCATCGAAGCCCACCGGCTCGAAAAGGAGTACCGCGCCGGCAACGGCCAGGTCATCCATGCCTTGCGCGGCCTCGATCTCGCCGTGCGCCAGGGCGAAATCTACGCCCTGCTTGGCCCCAACGGCGCGGGCAAGACCACAACGCTTGGCATTCTGACCACGCTGCTCCGGCCGACCCAGGGAAGGGCGATGGTCGCCGGCTTTGATGTGGTCGCCCAGCCGGCGGAGGTGCGCCGCCGCATCGGCGTCACCTTTCAAGAAGTGGTGCTGGATCAGGAGCTGACCGGTCGCCAGATACTAGACTTTCACGGCCGGCTCTACGGCCAGTCACGCGACGAGCGCCGGGCGCGCATCCAAGAGCTGGCGGCGCTGGTGGAGCTGGACAATGAGCTGGACCGCCCCGCCGCCGGCTATTCCGGCGGCATGAAACGCCGGTTGGAGCTGGCCCGCGGGCTGATGACCCGGCCCGATGTGCTCTTTCTGGACGAGCCAACCCAGGGGCTGGACCCCCACAACCGCGCCGGCATCTGGCGCTATATCCGTGACCTGCGCAAAACGCAAGGGCTGACGCTGTTGCTGACCACGCACTCGATGGAGGAAGCCGAGGCGCTGGCCGACCGAGTTGGCATTGTGGACCACGGCGCCCTGATCGTCGAGGGAACGCCCCCCGAACTGGTCCGCGGGCTGGGCGCCGATGTGGTGGAAATCCAAGGACGCGGCGCAGTGGAGGAGTTCATCGCCGCCATCCAGACAGAACCATTTGTCGCCCAGGTCCACCGGCATCTGGTTGAGGCGGACGCGCCGGCGTCCTCTCCAGCCTACCGGCTCCAGGTGGGCGTAGATAACGGCGACCTCCGGCTGGCGCCCCTGCTCAACCTGGCGGCGAGAGCAGGGTTCCAGGCGCAGAGCGTCGCCGTCCACCGCCCCAGCCTGGCCGATGCCTTCCTCGCCTACACCGGCCATGCGCTGAGAGACTAGGGGATGCCAGACAACCGCAAAGTCAAACAAGCGCAAAGTTAAACAAGCGCAAAGGACGCAAAAAGCGCAAAGATCAGAAAAGTGCAGCCTAGACTTCAAGGCTCCGGCTCTGGAAGCCAAGCGCCAGCAGCCTTCTTCCGCTCCTTTTCTACTCGTTTGCGTCCTTTGCGTCCTTTGCGCTTGTTCTGTGCTTTTTTGCTCTACTTCCCCGCCCCGTTGACGCCGTCGACGCGGCCGAAGACCGCGACCACGTTTTGGCCGCCGAAGCCAAAGGCATTGACGATGGCGTATTTCGCGTCCACCCGCTGCGCCACATTGCCGACCACCGGCAGGTCAATCTCCGGGTCCGGCGTGTAGTTGATCGTGGGCGGGACGATGCCTTCCTTGAGGCTCAACACCGCCGCCACTGCCGACTGCGCGCCGGCTGCGCCCAAGCCGTG
Organism: Caldilineaceae bacterium; assembly: GCA_035574055.1. Lineage (GTDB taxonomy): Bacteria > Chloroflexota > Anaerolineae > Caldilineales > Caldilineaceae > QEUY01. The sequence goes on along the minus strand of DATLZJ010000316.1, from coordinate 1,032 downwards.
ACCGATCATACTCTTGATGCTGGTGATCTTCATGTCGTAGACATGCTCGCCAAAGGCCCGCTTCAGCGCCTTGGCCTCGCCCGCATCGTTGAGCACAGTGCCCGTCCCGTGGGCAAAGACCACGTCAATATCCTCTGGACGCAGACCGGCGTTCTTGAGCGCGCCGCTCAATGCGCGGGCAGCGCCATCGCCCTCCGGGTCGGGCGCCGTAATGTGATAGGCATCGCCCGTGAGCCGGCCGCCGAGCACTTCCCCATAGATTTTGGCCCCGCGCGCGAGCGCGTGTTCCTCCGTCTCCAGGATCAGCGCGCAGGCGCCTTCCCCGGCCACGAAGCCGTCCCGGTCAATCGAGAAAGGCCGGCAGGCACGTTCGGGGTCGTCGGTGCGGCTGGAGAGCGGCCCCATCCGTCCAAAGGCCGACATGGTGAGCATGGAGACGGCCGACTCGGCGCCGCCGGCAATGATCACGTCGGCTTCGCCGCGCTGGAGGAAGTGATAGCCCTCGATGATCGAATAGTGGCCGCTGGCGCAGGCCGCGGTGCTGGTCATCACCGGCCCGCGCGCGCCCGTTTCGATAGAGACAAGACAACTGACCGCGTTGGCCATGGCGTTGGGCACAACAAAGGGGCCGACCGAGCGCCAGCCCTTTTCCGCCATCGCTAGCGTCGCCATCTCGATCTCGGTCATGCCGCCGCCGCCGGTCGCCATCATCACGCCGACATTGTCCCAGTTGCTTTTGTCAATGACCAACTGGGCATCCTGCAGCGCCTGCTTGCTGGCGGCAATGGCAAATTGAGTCGAACGCGCGGTGCGCCGCGTCAGCTTGCGGTCCATATACTCGCCTGCGTCAAAATCCTTGACCTCACAGGCGATGTTATAGGGCATATCCCCCGGATCAAATTGTGCAATGCGGGCAGCGCCCGATTTCCCCGCCAACAGGTTACGCCAGAAGGTCGCAACATCGTTGCCAACCGGGGAGATCGCGCCCAGGCCGGTCACAAAAACCCGTTTCATTTGAGTAAAGGTCTCCTC
>DATLZJ010000315.1:0-10429 GCA_035574055.1 Caldilineaceae bacterium | reverse complement strand
TCCATCGCCCGCCGCGAGGACCGGATCGGGCTGGAGGAGCGCGCCTCCGGCCCCCGTAAGGTGTATCTATATGGCGTGGCGCTGGCCGGCGCGCTGCTGATCCTCTTCTACCTGGCGCAGGTGGTCTACCGGCTGCTGCTGGTCTTGCTAGGCGAGCCGGCGACAGTGCTGATGAGCGGCATGACGGCAGATGAAATCGCGCGCAGCGCCATTGCTGCCGTGTTGTGGACAGTCCATGTGCTGGCGATCCGGCGGGACGGGCGGCAGGGGACCGAAGCGCCGCCTGTGGCGCCGCCCGCAGACCCGGCAGCCCGGCGCGCGGCGCTGGCAGCGCGTATTGGGCAGCTCGAAGCAGACCTGGCGGCGGCGCGCGCCGAGCTGGCCGCGCTGGAACGCGCCGAGCCTACGGTTCCTCAACCGTAACGTCCACCCGGAAGAACTTGTGTAAGTCCTGGCGCAGCCGGTCGCTGATCGAACAGGCTTCGTCGGGGAAGGCCAGCCGGGTGTCCTTGCGGTGGGATTTCAACACGATGACAAAATGGTCGCGGCCGCGCGGGTCGCGCACCATGTCATAGATCTCCTTGAGCCGGAATTTGTCCCGTTCCAGGTCGCCGCTGGGCCGGAAGACGATCTGTAAGGTGCGGGCCTGGCCGCGGCCAGGCCCATTGCCGGGCGTATAAGACTTGCCGTTGCCGTTCCGGACGCCATTGGCATGGCCGTTGGCTGTAGGTGTATCCGGCTCCTCCGCTTGGCTCGCCTCTTCCGCCGGTCTTTCCGCCAGGCGCTTCGGGCGCTCCTCGTCTGGGGAACCAGGCGCTTCGTTGTCTACAGCCTCCGGATCGTCGAGCGCCGATCCATATCCAAAGCTGCCGGGCGCCGGCTCCCCCTCCTCATCGCCCAGAATCTCCGCCAACGACGATTCGGCCAGCCCCTTAGGCAGGGGGAGCGGCGTCTCCTCGTCGCGCAGGCTGCGCGATTCGTGCAGGTAGGGGTTGTCCGGCGCAGGCGCTTCCGGCGCGAGCTTTGGCGGCGATGGCCTGGCTTTGGGCGGCCTGGGTTCCTCCGGAGAGGCGGCTTTGCCGGACGGCTGGGCGGCGAGCGCCGGCGGCTCCCACTCGGCGGCCAGCCACGCGGGCGGCTCATCGCGGAAGGGGCTTTCCTCCAGCGCAGGCAGGCTATCATCTCCCCCATCATCTACCCCGTTGTCTAGCCCGTCGCCGATGCCCATCACATCGTCCATGCCGCCGTTCAACCCGCCGTACTCGCCATTGCCTTCACCGTTCTCTTCCCCAACGGCGTACATGCTCATCCCATTGAAAGTCGGTCCCAGGTCGAGCAAGGGCTTCTGGTAACGGGGGTCCGGCCCGGTGCTGACGATCTGGTCTACATAGGTCTGGAAGCTATCGGCCAGCAGGCTGGTCTGTCCCTCACGGGTCTGGGCCTTGCCCTTGACCACCACAATGGCGTCCTGCACCAGAAACTCTTTGACCTCGGCATAGGTGCGCGGGAAGACCACCACCTCGCACTGGCCCTGCATATCCTCCAACTGGACAAAGGCCATCTGCTCGCCCTTCTTGGTGTTGATGGTGCGCACGCCCGCGATCATGCCCGCCAGCATCACATTCTTGCCGTCATAGCGCTCATCCAGCTCATTGCAGGCGCAGGTGACGATCTTACGCAGGTCTACGCTCAGGTGGCTGAGCGGGTGGCTCATGGCATAGACGCCCAATAGCTCCTTCTCCCATTGGAGCTTTTCGCGGCCCTTGACCTCCTCCAGGTCGGGCAAACGAATGGGCGAGACCTGGGCGGCTGCCGCGTCGCCCAGCAGATCGAACATGGAGAGTTGCCCACTCTCACGGGCGTTATGGACGGCAGCCGACTGGGCGACCATCTGGTCCATGATCTCCAGAAGCTGGTTGCGGTTGCCGAAGCGGTCCAGCGCGCCGACCTTGATGAGGCACTCCAGGGGGCGCTTGCCGACCTGGCGCAGGTCTACGCGGTTGCAGAAATCTTCCAGGCTGGTAAAGGGGCCGCCCTCGGCTCGGGCCGCCAGAATGGCCTTGACCGGGCCTTCGCCCACATTCTTGACCGCGGCCATGCCAAAGCGAATGGCGCTGCCCTCCGGCACCGGAAAGTCATAGCCGAGATGGGGGTCACGGCGGGCGTTGGTGGGCGTGTCGGCGGGGCGCTCCTGGATCTCAAAGTCAAGGCCGCTGTAGTTGACGTCGGGCGGCAGCACATCAATGCCCATGCGCCGGCACTCGTTGATGAAATTGACGACCTTCTCGGTCTTGTCCCGCTCCACCAGGAGCAGCGCCGCCATGTACTCAACCGGATAGTGAGCCTTGAGGTAAGCGGTCTGGACACAGATCACCGCATAGTCGGCGGCATGGCTCTTATTAAAGCCGTAACGTGCAAAGAACTCGATGTCGCCGTAGATGGCCGCGGCCACCTCCTTGGGAATGCCGTTGCGGTAGCAGCCCTCGACGAAGATCTTCTTGTGCTTCTCGATGTCGGAGGCTTTCTTCTTACTGACCGCCCGCCGCACCAGGTCCGCGTCGCCCGGCTCGTAGCCTGCTAATTGGCCCAGAATTTGAATGATCTGTTCCTGATAGACGCAGATCCCGTAGGTCTCCCCCAAGATCGGCTCCAGCGAGGGATGCTTGAACTCAACCGGCTCCTCGCCGTGCATGCGCCGGATGAACTGGGGAATGTACTCCAACGGGCCGGGACGATAGAGCGAGATGGTGGCGATGATATGCTCGAAGGCCGTGGGCCGCATCTCGGTCAGCACCCGGCGCATCCCCTGGCCTTCCACCTGGAAGACGCCGCTGACCTCGCCGCTGGAGAGCAGCTTGAAGGCTTCGGCGGCGGCCTCGCCCTCAAAGGGAATGGTGCTGAGGGTGTATTCGATGCCGTGGCGCTCGCGGATCAGCCGGGCCGCCTCGCGCATGACCGACAAAGTGCTCAACCCCAGGAAATCCACTTTGAGCAGGCCGATGGACTCCAGAATCGGGAACTCGTATTGGGTGATGGTGCTGGTGATGGTGCTCTTGTTGCCGCGCATGAGCGGCGTATAGTGGGTCAGCTCCCGGTCGGCCACAATCACCGCGGCGGCATGGACGCTAGAATGGCGCGCTACCCCCTCAAGCTGCATGGAGGTGTCCAACAGGTCGCGCGCCCATGCCTCTTGTTGATAGAGCGAGGCCAGTTCCGGGCTGTAGAACTCGTGCCCCTCGGTCAGCACCTCCTGGATGGTGACCGGCTTACCCGGAATGGCCGGGATCAGCTTGGCAATGCGGTCTACCTGGGCCAGTTCGATCCCTTTGGCCCGGCCCACATCCCGCACCGCGGCCCGCGCCTTCATACGGCCAAAGGTGGCGATTTGGGCGACCTGGCTCTCGCCGAACTTCTCGACCGTATAGCGGATCATCTCCTCGCGCTGGTCGTCGGGAAAGTCCAGGTCAAAATCGGGCATAGAGACGCGCGCCGGATTCAAGAAGCGCTCAAAGATCAGGTTGTTCTTGAGCGGGTCAAGGCCGGTGATGCCCACACAATAGGCCACCAGCGAGCCGGCGCCGGAGCCGCGCACATTCCACCAGATGTTGCGCTTGCGGGCATAGGCGCAGAGATCGGCGACGATTAGAAAGTAGACATCAAAGCCCATCTGGTGGATGATGCTTAGCTCGCGCTCCTTGCGTTCCTGCACCACCGGGTCATTGGCCCGCTCCCCGTAGAGCCGCTGCAAGCCCTCCTCGGTGAGATGGCGCAGGTAGGTCTCATAGGTAAAGCCGTCGGGGATGGGCAGGTCGGGCAGATGGTAGTTGGGGTCTTCCAAGTCTACGTCGCACATCTCGGCGACCAGCAGCGTATTGTCGAAGGCGCTAGCAGGGAGGTCAATGAAGGGGCGGAAGGTCGCCTCCATCTGCTCCCGGCTCTTCAGGAAATAGCTGTGGTCGGTCATGCGCATCCGGTTTTGGCTCTGCACCGTTACGCCGGTCTGCACACAGAGCAGAACATCGTGGGGTCCGCTATCCTCCTCACGCACATAGTGGACATCGTTGGTGACCACCAGCCCTAAGCCAAACTTCTTGGCCCAGGGGACCAGCGTCTTGTTGACCTCGACCAGCTCCGGGACGCTATGCTCCTGTAGCTCGATAAAGAAGTTCTCTTTGCCGAAAACATCCACATACCAGCCCAGCCGCTCGTAGGCTTCCTGCTCCTTGCCCTGGTTAAGAAGCTGGGGAATCTCGGCGCCCAGGCAGCCGGTAGTGGCGATGAGACCTTCGGCATGAGCGGCCAGGAAGTCATGGTCCACGCGCGGCCGGTAATAATAGCCGTTGAGGTGGCTGGCGGTGCAGATTTTCAACAGGTTGCGGTAGCCGGTCATATTTTTCGCCAGGAGCAGCAGGTGATGGTTCTCCCGGTCGAACTGGCTATCGCGTCCGTTCATGGGCCGTCCCCACAGCGTTTGGTAAGCCTCCAGCCCAATAATGGGCTTGATCTCCGCCGCCTTGCAGGCCCGGAAGAACTCGATGGCCCCATGCATGGCGCCGTGGTCGGTCAGCGCCAAGGCAGGTTGGCCTAGCCGCTTGGCCTCCGCGGTCAGATGCTTGATGCGGCCCAAGCCATCGAGCAGCGAGTATTCCGAGTGGGTATGCAGGTGAACGAAGCTTCCGGACATGACGGCTCGCTAGCGATTAGAAACAAGGCAAAGTTGAGGCAATGCATACCTGATGACGCTCATCAAGCCCGGCAGATATGCCTGCCAGCCGGTATGAATCCAATGCACTATTTCACTATGCAGATTCACTATGCAGACAAGGCGGCATTGACGGTGCTGCCACAAACGCTGTTGGCTCGATTATACCAGACAGACGCGCGCCGTCCGTAACTGGACCCGCCAACGCGACCTCTGGCAAGCGATTAGCGTTATAGGAGTTCCGCGCCCTCAACCTCAGCGCGCTATCGTAGCGATCCGTAGGTGCGCTACGATAGCGCACGCTCTGCGCCTGGCACGTCTGTGCGGCAGGACGCCGCACCTACGCAATGGGTCGTCGCATTGCCTAAACTCCCGGCAACCCGGTGCTACAGAGGTAGCGTGTAGCTCAGGGTGCGCCACTCTGGGGCCACCGATGTGTCGGCGAATTGGCGAACGTTTTATGGCTCTGCCCAAAGTCATTGCTGAAGCAAACCTATTTGCGCTCAGAATTATTTCTCTGGCAGATTGGTATTGGTTGTGTAGAAGCAACGAAAAAAAGGGGTGCGAGAAAGAAGCGCGCAATGAGAAGCATAGACCGTGAGCAGTGGCTGGCCCGGTGGCGGGCTGAGGAACAACAGCCCTTTATTGGGTGGGATTTTTCGTATCTGGAGGGACGGATGCTGGAGGGGACGCCCCCCTGGTCTTACCTCGAGCGGGCGGCGGCGCTGATGGACCGGGCACGGTCGGCGCTGGACATGGACACCGGCGGGGGCGAGAAGCTGTTGAGCCTGCGCGCCCATTGGCCGCCGCGCCTGGTCGCAACCGAAGAATACCCGCCCAACCTGGCGCTGGTGCGCGAGCGGTTGGAGCCGTTGGGGGTGACGGTGGTAGAGGCGCATTTATCCGAGACCGACCCCATGCCCTTTGCCGACGGCGAGTTCGACCTGGTGCTCAACCGTCACGGCGCCTTCAACCCGGTGGAGGTGGCGCGCATCCTCGCCCCCGGCGGCGTCTTCCTCACCCAACAGGTGGACGGCCACTATCTGGCCGACCTGATGGCGCTCTTTGGCGCAACGCCGGAGTGGCCCGACGCGACGCTGGCCCGCTACGCGCCTATGTTGCAGGCTGCCGGGTTGGCGCTCGTAGATACGCAAGAGTGGACCGAGACGGTGCGCTTCACCGATGTGGGCGCGCTAGTCTATTATCTCAAGGCGATTCCCTGGACAGTGCCGGATTTCAGCGTAGACCGCTATGCCGATGCCCTGCTGGCGCTCCAGGAACGGCTGGAGCGGGGTGAGCCGCTTCACTTCACCGGTAAGCTCTATCTCATCGAAGCCCACAAACCGGCGTAAGTAAGGCGGCGGGCATAGCGGCCCACACACCAGCGCATCAACGCGGCAGGATCAAATGGCTGTCGCCAAACTCATGCCAGAGGTAGCCCTGTCGCACAGCCTCGGCATAGGCGGCGCGGATGAACGGCTGGCCGGCAAGCGCGTAGAGCATCGCCAGATGGGTTGCGCCTGTATCGTGTAGGCCGGTGAGCAGCCCATCTACGGCGTGGACGCCACGGCCAGGATGGACGAAAACCCGCGTAAAGCCCTGGGCGGGCCGTACTTCGCCCGCCTGCCAGGCTGACTCCAGCGCCCGCACCACTGTCGTCCCCACCGCGATCACGCGCCGGCCGGCCAGCCGGGCGCTGTTGACCGCGCGGGCCGTGGCCGCGGGCACCCAAAACGGCTCGGCATAGAGCGCCTGCTCCTCCACCTCTTCGGCCTCCACCTCATGGCTGGAGACGCCTGTATGCAGCACGATCTCGGCCAGGCCGACCCCGCGTGCGCGCAGGCTTGCCAGCACACGCGGGGTGAAGGGGCGCGCCGCCGACGGCATCTCGGCGCTGCCGGGGTCACGGGCAAAGATGGTCTGGTACGCCTCCAGCGGGTAGGGCTGGTCTACATAGCCGTAGCGGATGGGCGCGCCGTGGTCACGCACCACGGCCTCCCAGTCGCCCTCGAACTGGACAAACCAGAGGCGAGGCAGCCCCGGATGCTGGGCAAGCAGCCGGATAGCAGTTTCGCCAACGAGGAGCGTATCCCCTTCGGCCAGGGGCAAGGGACCGGGCTGGGCGTGGCTCCAACGCGGTTCGGCCAGCCACAGCCCGCCGCCGTAGTGGGTTGAGAGGTTGAGCAGACACGGCCCCAGCTTGCTTTGGGCCGGCAGGCTGGCCGGGATTACCGCGCTGCGGTTGACGACCAACAGATCGCCCGGTCGCAAGAAGCGGGCCAGCTCGAAAAAATGGGCGTGGGTATGGCCGCGGGGTGTACTGACCAGCAGCCGCACCTCGTCGCGCGCCCGTCCGCTTGCTTCCACCGGCGCGGTGGCCTGGAGCGCCGGCGGGCGGTCAAATTGTAGTTCAACGGCTTTCATCGGTCTGCTCCTGGATCCGTTACTGCTCGTAAGTCCATACCTCGGCCTGGGCCTGGAAGCGACGACCGGAGACCGCCTGAGGCTCTTGGGCCAGCAGCCATGCCCAGAAGGGCAAGGTGATGTCGGGCAGCGGCCGGTCGGAGATATCTTCGCCCGGATATGCGGCCTGGTGCATCTCGGTGCGCATGTCGCCGGGGTCCACACTGACCACGCCGATCTCCTCCTCTGCCAGCTCGGCGGCCAGCGTCTTGCTCACCAGGTCGAGCGCGGCCTTGCTGGCCCCGTAGGCGCCCCAACCCGGATAGCCGCCCACGGCGGCGTCGCTGGAGAGGTTGACCACCAGCCCGCGCGCGGCGCGCAGCACCGGCAGAGCCTCCTGGATTAAGGCCAGCGGCGCCAGCAGGTTCACCTCCAACACCTGCTCAAAGTCCTCCTGGTTGTAGCAGGCCAGGGGCGGCAGAGGTGTGACGCCGAGGGTCGAGGCGTTGTTGATGAGCAGGTCCAGCCGGCCCTGCCGCCGGGCTGCATCCACTAGGCTATGACGGTGGGCCGGGTCGGCGACATCACCGGGCAGCGCCTCGACGCCGGCTGCCAACGGGCGCGTGGCTTCGGCGACGGCGGCCAGCTCGCCGGCCCTACGCGCCGTTAAGATCAGATAAAAGCCCTGGCCGGCCAGAAACTCGGCCAGCACCCTGCCCAGCCCGCGGCCGGCGCCTGTGATTAGGGCCACACGGCGAATTGGTTGTAGGTTCATGGTTGTTTGCATCTTGGGTGCTCCCTCGTTCGGCGTCATTGCATCTATGCTTCCTTGTGTATGACTTTTTTGTGTATAACTTTCTTGTGTATGGCTCTCGATGTGTGCTTCATCTGCGCTGCGAGGGTACCCAAAACAATGGCCCACAGCATCGCGCTGTGGGCCAGAATAAACCTGTACGTTGGGACAGAGTTGGCGGCTTAGGGGTTCCCCCGGCTTACCGGCTCCTGCTCAGGGCATCCGCTTACTCGCCCTGAAGTGTCAATAGATAGGCGACGATGTCGGCAATGTCCTGCTCGGCCAGGGTCTGCCCGTAGGTCTGGATCATCACGTTGGGCAGATAGCCCTCGACCACATAGGCATTGGGGTGGACGATGCTAGTGTAGAGATATTCCTCGGCGCTCTGCCCCTCCACGCGGGTGGCGGCAGTCTCCGCCAAGTTGTACCAAGTTGGGCCGGCCATGGGGATATTGGGCGTCAGGCTGTGACAGCCGATGCAGGCATTGGAGAGGGTGAGCATCTGTCCTCGTTGCGGGTCGGCGTTCTCAAGCGCGGCGAAGAAGGATTCTGGAACGGCGGCGCCCTCTGCGTCCCCCTGCGCTGCTTCGGCGCCCGTTGCCGTGGCTTGAGCCTCCGGCGCTGCTGGGGTCTCAGCCTCATTTCCCGCCTCTGGGCCGGCGTCGGGCGTCGTGGTCGCCTGCGCGGTCTCCACGGCCTCAGCCCCGGTTGCGGTCTCTGTTGCAGTCTCTGCTTCAGTCTCGGTCGCGGCGCCGGATGGGGTCGGGGTGGGAGTCGGCAGCAGCGAGCTAGCGCCCTCACCGGCCTCTGTCTCGGTGATGGCTCCGCTGGCGGTCGCCTCTGCCGTAGCGCCAGCCGTCGCTTCTGCTGTAGCCCCGGTTGTGGCGGTTGCCTCTGCCGGCGCGGTCGCGGCAGGCTCCGCAGTAGCCGTCGCCTCTCCGGTCGCCGTGGCCTCTGGCGTAGTCGTTTGCGGCGTAGTCGTTTGCGGCGCAGTCGTTTCCGGTGTGATCGCCTCAGTGACAGCCTCGGTTGCGGTGACGCCTGCCTGGCCTACCTCGGCGCCGGTGATCTCCTCTGTGGCGCCCAGTTCAGCCGCCGGGGTGGGCGCTTCGGTCGGCGTCTCGACCGGCTCCGGCGTGGCTGTCGGTGCGGGGGGTGGGGTGATGGCAAAGGCCTCTGCCGCGAGGGTGGGAACCCGGGTGGGTAGCATAGATTCGTCAACTTCACGGCCGCCACAGGCGGCCAGAGCCAGCAGCAGCGCGCCACAGAGGGCGCCGGTTGCCAAACGCTTCATCCGTCTACTCCTCAAACTCTGCTTCCGAACATGAGAATGGTTAAAGTGAGAATGGGTTGTGCTACACTGTCGTGCTGCACCCTTGACAGCATGTAAAAAACTTCACAAGCTGAGTCTGTCATTTTGCCCCGTTCACCCAGGGCTGTCAATTCCACGAGGCAGAGAACTCCCGCACATCGGGAGATAGATCACTAGGATTGCCTCCGGGAGTTGGTAAGATTCCGGCGATGATGCTATGCTCTGTAAGCTATGACCATTGATCCGCAGTTATTCAAAGAGACCATGGCGCAATGGGCCAGCGGCGTAACCGTTTTGACTTCGGTCTATGAGGGGCAGCCGGTGGGTATTACGGCCAGCTCCTTTGCCAGTGTAAGTCTGGAGCCGCCGCGTGTGCTTGTCTGCGTTGCCAAGCGGCTGCATACCCACGGCGTCATCGAGCGCAGCGGCGTCTTTGCCGTCAATATCCTGGCGGCTGACCAGGTGGAGTGGGGGATGCGTTTTGCCGGGCTGATGCCGGAGCTAGGGGATCGCTTTATGGGGATTCCGTGGACGACGGCGGTCACCGCCAGCCCCATCCTGCCGGAGGTGTTGGGCTGGCTCGACTGCCGGCTGGACTTTGCCTATGATGGCGGCGATCACACCATCTTTGTCGGGCGGGTAGAGGCGGCCCAGGCCAGGGCCGGAGCGCCGCTGCTCTACTTCAGCCGCCAATGGCGACAACTCGATGCAACGGCGCTCCGCGTACCATAACGCTTGCCGGGCGGCCCGATGATGGCGCGGTGAGGGGCGCGCCATGGCTTGCCCCTCACGCCCATCCTGGAGCCGTCTATATCCCTGGCGCCGCGCGGCGGCTTGGCTACTTCATCGGGATCACCAGGTCATAGGGGTAATCCGAAAGGTTAAGCAGCGTTCCATCCTTGGTCAGGGCAACGGAGTCCTCGATGCGCACGCCGAAGCCGCGGCTCGGATAATACAACCCCGGCTCGACGCTGAAGACATGGCCCGGCTGGAGTAGTTTCTCGTTGCCGGCAGCGGCGCTCAGGCTTGGCCCTTCGTGGATATCCAGCCCGATACCGTGGCCGAGACTGTGGACATACCCCTCGTGATTGCCGGGATGGCTCAGGGGCGTGGCATGGCCCTTACTCTCGAAATAGCGGCAGGTGCGGATTTGCAACTCCCGGCACGACTGCCCCACGGCCAGCGACCCCATGATCTCGTCGAAGATCTCTTTGCACTG
>DATLZJ010000314.1:0-9629 GCA_035574055.1 Caldilineaceae bacterium | reverse complement strand
GGTCTCCACCTTATCGTCGTCCGGCCATTCGTCCGGCATGTTGAAGGAGACGCTGTAATTGCCCTGGTTATCGGTGCGGGTCGAGGCGTAGCTGCGAGGTTCCTCCGCCGCCGCGGCCACACCGGCCAGCCCAGCCAGATGCACATGGACCGTTGTATTGGCCGGGAAACCACCGCCGCTTACCGTCACCCGCGTTCCTGGCCCGCCTTGGCTGGGCGAGACATTGGCATAGGGGGCCGGCGCATCAGCCGGCGGCGGCGGCACGAAGTTGAAGGTCGCGCTCGCCTCGACGCTGAAGTCGGCAGTCGCAACCACGACAACCAGCGTACCCTCCTCCAGCGGCGTACCATCGGGCCAGGCGGCAGGGACAGCAAAGCTCATGGCGAACTCGCCATCGCCATCGGTCTTGGTCGTATCGTAGACCTGGGCCTGGGTCGCGTCCAGCGCCGCCGCGCCCACCAGGCCACCCAGATAGAGGTTCACCGTCGTGTTGGCCGGGAAGCCGCCGCCCTCAACCACGACCGTGGTCCCTGGGCCACCTTCCGAGGGCCGGACATTGACAAACGGATTCTCGCGCGGCTCATCGTCCTCAATCCGTTCCCACCAGACCTCAATCAGCGCGCCGCCCGTGCGCTCGTAGTATTCGACCTTGACCCGCTCCTGGCCGTCCAGTTCGATGTCGGCCTGGTAGGTCTCATCGGCGCGGTTGTCGTGCCATTCGTTGATGATGCGGTCGTCGCCCACATAGACACGGACGCCATCATCGGCCCGGGCATAGAAGCGGTAGGTGCCACGGCTGAAGTCGAAGCGCTGGGTCCAGCGGGCCGAAAAGTTGTCGCTGGGGATACGTGAATCCGGCGAGCCGGTGCCCCAGTTGAAGTCAATGTCCTCGTCATCGCGCACCAGGCGCGGGCTGCCTTCCAGGTCGCGGTTCGTCCAGTACTCGCCCTTCCAGTCGTCGAACTCGTCCGGCTGGTCCGGCTCGGCGATGCGCTCCCACCAGAGCTGGACAACGGCCTCACCGGCGTCCTCATAATACTCTACCCGTAGGCTGTGTACACCGTAGTCCAGATAAATATCGCTCGTCGCCTCACGGACGCTGCCGTTGCGCCATTCGTCAATGATCAACTGGTTGTCCACATAGAGGCGCGCCCCGTCGTCAATGCGCAGGTGGAAGCGATAGGTGCCGGCGTCAAGGTGCAGGCTGCGCGTCCAGCGCACCGAGAAGCGATCGGTGGGGAAGTTGTTGGCCGGCCCGCCCCGCCCCCAGTTGAAGTCCACAGCTCGCTCGTTGCGGACAAAAGCCGGCGGGCCATTGAGGCCGGTGTTGGCGAAGTACTCACCGCGCCAATCGCCAAACTCGCCGACTTCCTCCCACCAGACCTGTATCCGTGCGATCTGGCTGGCTTCATAGAACTCCACGCGGATGAGGTGGGAGCCGCTGTCAAGCCGCCGCTCGGCGCTGAAGGTGCGGCCACTCGAAGCGTGCCATTCGTCAATGACCAGGACGCCATCCACCCAAACGCGAACGCCGTCATCGGCGCGCGCATAGAAGCGGTAGGCGCCTGCGGGCAAGAAGACATTGCGGACCCAACGCGCGGAGAAGTTGTCGTTGCGGATGGACCGCCCTGGCGCATTGTAACCCCAGTCGAAGTCGACTCGCGGGTCATCGCGCACAAGGGCCGGCGCGCCGCTCAGGTTGGTGTTGTTGTAATACTCCCCGCGCCAGCCGGTGATAAAAGGCGGGCGGGTGGGCGTCGGCGTCACCCGCGGCGCCGGTGGTTTGGGGCTGGGCACGACAGGCGCACGGCCCGTGTAATTAGTGTAGGCGCGCGCCAGCCAACCCTCCAGCCCATCGCGCAGCCGCACAAAGAGCCAGGCCCCGCTGTTGTTTTGTCCGAGCACGGTGAATTCAGTGCCGCGCCCAATCGAGCGCAGAACGCGAAAGGCGGTAGACGGCCCCTCGCGTACATTGAGGGCGCTGCTCAGGACGACGCCCGTGTTGCCGGTGGAGGCGACGCGGGTCGGCGTTGCCGTGGGCGCGGTCACCTGCTGCGGGACAGGGGTCGCCGTGGCGCCAGGAAGCGGCGTAGCTGTGGCGGTCGGGGTGACGGTCGCCGTCGCCTCTACCGTGGCTTCTTCGACCGGCTCTCCTTCAAGCACCTCGAAGGGTGCGATTGCGCGGGTTTCGCTCTCCAGCGAATAAGCCACGACATCCAGCAGCCCAGGCTCCGCCCAGGCGGGGTCAATCGGATAGACAAAGGTCGCTGTGAAGCGCCCTTCGTCATCTGCCGTCGCGATGGCAACGGTGGTCTCGACCGGCTCCGTATCCGGAACCGCCTCTAGGTTGATATAGACCACCTCGCCCGGCTGCCAGCCCGCGCCGGAGACGAAAATCGTATCCCCTGGCGCGCCGGAGACCGGGGCAATAGCGATGGTCGCGGCCGGCTCGCCGGGGGTCGCGCCCGGCCCTTGAGCGCCGATGGGCGTCACAATGCACCCGGCGGCAAGCCACATCGTTAGCAACAAGGCTAACAGCGGCAACCAGCCGGCTGGGGCTTGGCGCAACCCACCAAGCTTGGCCGGCGGTTTTTGCGTTTCTGAATTCATAACCAGTGTCCCTTCTGTGGTTGTTCCGTACAAACGGCAGACAAGTTCACAGACGATGTGATCCTTTGCTCGTTGCAGCCCTGTGGGCAGCGCCGCTAATGGACGCGCCACAGGGACGCCTCTATAGATGTCACTATAGATGACGAGCACAGCCCTGCCTATGTTCCTGTCTACTACAAGTTGGCCCGAATTCCCGTTAGGGTCTCTACACTTCAGACCCTATCCACTTAGGATACGGGGGAGGTTGAGAAAATGGTGCAGCGCAGGTCAGAGAAGACTACCAACGCAAATGGTTCTGCAAGTGGACAATAATTCGCAGCGCCATTTGAGTTCGGTGCTGACTCGCTCCGGCAATGGAGGGCCGCGCACCTGTTCCCACGCTAATCGGCCGCCAAGCTACCCTTTTGCCTGGCAGTTTCCCGCAACCGTTCCACATCGCGCATCGGTTGAACTCTTTCCGGAGCCGCTCGATGGCCCTGGCGATGCGGTGGGTGTGGCCGCCCAGGACCGCAACGTGACGGAGCCGGTCGCCTTGTTTTCCCATCAGGAGCCGATAGACGATTTCTCGCATGATTAAGGGCGCGCGGAACTGGGCTTCCGCCGTGTTCACTGTAAAATCGTGAACACGGCGGCTGTTCACACGGTCAGACGGCAGCGCGTAGGTGCGGTATCCTGCCGCACCTACGGTGAGGCTGCGCCCTGCTGTTCACGAGAATATGACGCATTTCACGCCGGGCCACATCAAGCAGGCCGTCGAAGGCTCGCTCAAGCGGCTCAAGGTCGAGACGATAGACTACTCTATCAGCACCGCGTCGACCCGAATGTGCCCATCGAAGAGGTTTACGATTGTGGGTTTGCTTGCCTTGAATCTCTCGACCGGTTTGTTCGGCATTCTGGTTGCGGCGGTTCTGTACGGGATGGGTTTCGGTTCTGCGCACCCGGTTCTTCATGCGGCGGCGCTCCGTCTTGCCCGGCCGGATCGCAAATCGGCTGAGTATTTTACCGGCAGTGTGCGTGTGGACCCACTCTTCGAGGCTCCTGACCCCGCCCGTGCGCGCGGCGCGCTGGTCACCTTTGAGCCTGGCGCCCGCACCGCCTGGCACACCCATCCCCTGGGCCAGACCTTGATTGTCACGTCCGGCTGCGGTTGGGTGCAGCGCGAGGGCGGGCCGGTAGAGGAGGTCCATCCTGGCGATGTGGTTTGGTTCGAGCCTGGCGAGAAGCATTGGCACGGCGCCACGCCGACCACGGCAATGACCCACATTGCCATTCAGGAGGCGCTCGACGGCAAAGTCGTTGACTGGATGGAACAGGTCAACGACAAAGAATACCAGGCGCGATTGAGGACCAGATAACGAGATAAGCGGAACCTATCATGAGCAGCACACAGGGGCGCACCTATGACAACCTGGACAGACGACGAACTTCACAAGATCGGGGCTGCTGAAGAATTGGAGATCGCGCCGCGGCGGCGCGACGGCACGCTGCGCAACCCGGTGACCATCTGGGTCGTGCGCGTCGGTGACGACCTCTACGTCCGCTCCTACAGGGGGCGCGGCGGCGCCTGGTTCCGCGCCGCCCAAGCGAGCCACGAGGGCCGCATCTGGGCCGGCGGCGTCGAGAAAGACGTCGCCTTTGTGGACATTAACGACAACGACCTCAATGACCAGATTGACGATGCCTACCGCGCCAAGTACCGCCGCTACCCACAATACGTCCCCCCCATGCTAACGCCGGAGGCGCGCGTTACAACGCTCAAGCTTGTGCCGCGCATAACCAGTGCTTAGCTCAAGCTACCTAGGTGAGGATCGCCAGCAGGATCGCGTTCAGCAGAGCAAGCAGCACCGCGCTGACCAGCGCCGACAAGCAGCCGCTCAAGCGCACCCCCTTGACCAGCCCACTCGTCAGCCAGAGCATCGCCGCGCTGATCACAAACGAGAAGAGGCCCAGGGTCAGCAGCGTGATCGGAAAGGTGAAGAAGGCCAAGACCGGGCGTACAAAGGCATTGAGCAAGCCCAAGACCAGAGCTGCCACCAACGCCGTTCCTGCATCCTTCAGCTCCAGCCCAATGGGCAGCCGGGAGAGAACGAGCAGGCTGATCGTGGTCGCAATCCATGTGACCAAAAAGTGCCAGAGCACGCGATATCTCCGTAGGATTAGAATAGGCTGCGAATCATCAAGAGGATGCCGAGCAACGCCAGTGGAATTCCGACAATCGCCCCCACCACCGTGACCGTCAACAGCGCGCCCAACACCAGGCAGACAAAGCCAAGCGCCAACGCCACGACGCGGCCCACCAGCTTAATGATGCCGGCGACGAGCCGCCAGAGGGCGACAAACGGCCAGAGTACCCAGGGCACAGCCCTTGAGTTCGTCGCCAGCCGCGCATCCCTAGCCATCGTGTCCGTAGATATAGTATCCAAAGATATAGTGTCCATAGACATACCTCCCGGCCACCAATACGCAACGGCTTCGCTGAGGTTTCAGCGAAGCCGCGGCCACCCTGCTACACGAGTGTGAAGGGCCTGTGCGGATGTTGATCTGACGCCCGCTCTCGCCTATGGCAATGAATGGCGCAGGCTAATCTTCACTCGCCCGCACCAACAGCAGGGGCCGGTCGGCCTGCTGGAGCACACCTGCGGCCACACTGCCGTAAAAGACCCGGCCCAACCCGGTGCGCCCATGGCTTGCCATTGCGATCAGGTCGGCGTTCTCGCGCTCGGCCACATCGAGAATGGAGCGCACAATCGGCCCCTGTACAACCAACGACTTGGCCTCGATGCCCTTCTCGCGCAGCTTCCCCTGCGTCGCAGCCAGGTACTCCTTGGCCTCTTTCACCCACTGCTCGGCCAGCGTCGCATCATAGTAGGGCACCATGTCATAGGGTGTGACCAGCGCGGTGCTCGGCTCGATGACCTGGAGCAAAATCACCGTGGACTTGCGCATCAAGGCGATTTCCTCCACGTAGGGAAGAATGCGCTCGGCGCGCTCAGAGCCATCCAGCGGGACCAATATCACATTGTACATGATTGCCTCTTTTGCTGTTGCGATTTCACGGTTGTGATTTTACGGTTGTGATTTTACTGTGAAGTCTGATACCTGTCTCAAGTGTATAGGGAGCGGCCCGTCCAGGCGCTCTCCATCCGGCCAGCCGTGCGCCCGATCATCTGCGCGGTCGTTCTGCCTTTCCTGCGTCCAAGTTGCCCGTTCACCAGGGCCGGCCAAGCGCAACCTCGGCAAAGGCGGCCAAGCGGTCGAGATCGTCTAGCTCAAGCCATTGGAGCATGATGCGCTCGACGCCCGCTTCAGCCAGCGCGCCCAGTTGGTCTTGCACTGCGCCCGCCGTACCGGCGACCAAGCCACGCGCCCGCAGCTCGGCGGCGTCCCGCCCCTCCAGCTTGGCGCGCAATTCTGTGTCATCTCGGCCAAAAATCAAGTTCGTCATGAGCGAGCGCCGCACCCGCCGCGGGTCCCGTCCGGCCTCAAGGACAAGATCGCTCAGGCGCGCGTTCAACTCGGCAAACTGGTCCAGCGGCGTAAAGGTCGTGTTCCATTCGTCGGCAAAGCGTGCGGCCAGGGGCAATGTGCGCTTCAGCCCCTTACCGCCGATCAGCAACCGCGGCCCGCCCGGTCGCTGTGGACGGGGGAGCAAGACGGCCTCCTCCAACCGGTAGAACTCGCCGCGGTAGGTAACCGGCTCATCGCTGCGCAGCAGCCGGGAGACCACCTCAACCCCCTCCGCAAAGCGGTCCATCCGCTTATCTAATGGGAGCAGGTCGAAGCCGAACATGGCGTGCTCGCGCGCCTGCCACCCTGCGCCCACGCCCAAGGTCAGCCGCCCGCCGGAAAGGTCGTCAACGTCTTTGCCCATGCGCGCCACAAAGACCGGATGGCGGAAGGAGAAGGGTGTGACCAACGGCCCGAACTCGATGCGCTGGGTGTGGCTCGCCAACCAGGCCAGCGAGACCCATAGCTCCAACGAATCAATATCGGGCGGTTGGGTGTTGGTGAAATGGTCCGACCGGAACAACCCCGCAAAGCCCAGCTCCTCCACTGTGCGCGCCAGCCGCTTGAAGCGGGGCCAGTTGAGGCCATTCTGACCCTCCAACATGATCGCAATGTCCATCTCACCTCCTGGTGGAGTAACATTCCTCTGGCAGACTTGTTTGCGTCGAGCTACGCACCGGGCTATCCCTGGGGCAAAGGGCCGCGCGCCTGTTCGATCCGCGGGTCAATCTCCGCAATCTTGGCGTACTCCTGATCCCAGAAATCCTGGGTCGCCATCTTGCGGATATAGCTTTCCTCGTAGCCAAAGCGAGTCCAGAGCGCCTCCTTCATCTGTTGCAGGCGTTGGTGATGGCCCGGTTGAGCCAAATCCACGATCTCGCCCAGCGACGCGCCCAAGAACGCGCTCTTGGCCCACATCTCCAACTGGTCATCGTCCGGTTTGCCGCCGTTGCGCTCGTAGAGGGCGCGGCTCAACGAAGGATAGCGGTCATAGGAGTCGGTGGCAATGGTGACGACATTATCCTGTGGCCCCAACCCCAGATACTTGGCTGTCTTGATGGCGCCGATGATGTTGCAGATACAACTGGGGCCGAACTTGCCCACAAGCGCACAAGCCGCCGCATTCGGAACGCCGAGCCGGTCTACAAGCACATGGACGCCGCTCTGGATCACCTCCATCCCGCGTATCGTATCCTCGTCGTGGATGAGCATGAGCAGGTCGGTGTTGTAGACGTTGTGGATGAGCGTCACCATCTTGTCGCCGATGCCCTCGATGCGATGCTGGCCCTGGCCGCCGTTATAGAGCGTGCTGCACTCGCGTGGCTCCAGCGCCACAATGCGGCAGTCAGACCAGAGCGACTTCACATAGTCGCCCGCGGCCAGGGTGCCGGCGCTGCCGGGCGCGCTGACAAAGGCCGCCGCCCGTTCGTTGCCGATGCCCTTGACTGCCTGGACCACGGCATCGCCGGTGACGTGGCGATGAAACCGGTAGTTGGGCAGCAGCTCGAACTGGGCCAGCACCACATATTGATCCGGCTTGCTGATATATTCAGCATGGGTGCGCTCCAAGGTCAGGATCACATCCGATTCCGTGCCGGGCGTCAGGTCCAGCTCGCCGCCGTAGGCGCGGATGCGCTCGTAGCGTTCGGCGCTCATATTATCGGGCATGACCACAATCGCACGATAGCCCTTCAAGCGGCTGACATAGGCCGTGCCGATGCCGAAGTTGCCGGTGCTGGGGCCGATCACCGTCTTGGCGCCCGGTCGCAGCCCGTTCAGCGCCTCTTCCTCGGCCAACGTTGCATAGGCGGGGCCGACCTTCATGCTACCGCTGGGAAACGTGCGGCCGCTGAGGACCACAATATTGGCCTGGACGCCGGTCAGCTCCTTGGGCAGCACGATCCGGTCCACCTGCGCTCCCGTCTGTTTCCAGTTGATGTTGAAGAGGTTGAGCGGGTTCGCATCGTCCTGGCGGGCGGCAATGGCCGCCTGGCGCAAGCGCGCCGGCAGACGGATCGGGTCACGCATCTCAGCATAAGTCGGGCCGGGGACAATGGGCTGAGTCATCGAGTGGGTTCCTCACAGTTTCTCACAAAAGACCAACCGGCGGCCTGACCGCCGGTACGTATATCCTATTCTACGCCTGTCCTATTCTACACCGATTCCACTGCTACGCCGATTCGATGCCGGACCTACAGCAGCGGCGCAGCCGACAGCGCCTTGTGCAGCGCAGCCAGCGTCGGCTCGATGACCTGCGCCTGGCCTGCCACGCTCATGGCAGCCTGGACATCTTTTAGACCGTTGCCGGTGTTGATCACCACCACGGTCTCATGGCCGCGCACCAGCCCATCGGCCACGGCGGCCATCAGCCCCGCCAGCGCCGCGGCGCCCGCCGGCTCGGCAAAGACCGCGCCCAACCGCGCCAGCGGCAAGATGGCCGCCAGGATGGCCTGGTCGTTGACGGTAATATAGGCGCCGCCCGTCGCGCGCACGGCGCGCAACCCTTTGATCGGGTCGCGCGGGGCATCTACGCTGATGCTGTCGGCGCGGGTCGCGGCGCGCACCGGCTCCGGCAGCTCTAACCCGCCGCGCCAGGCATTCGCTAGGGCCGCGCTGGCCGTGGACTGGACGCCGTAGATGCGCGGCATCTTCTCAATCCAGCCGAGGGCTAACAGATCGGCAAAACCCTTGTGGACTCCGCCGATGATGCAGCCGTCGCCCACCGAGACAAAGACAGCATCCGGCGTCGCCAGCATCCCGCGTGGCGGCGCGCCCGTCTGGCGGGCGAGCTGCTCGGCGATCTCAAAGGCGACGGTCTTCTTGCCCTCGGTCATATAGGGGTTATAGCCGGTGTTACGATTGTACCAGCCAAGCTCGGCGCAGGCTGCCGTACAAAGGTCGAACGCCTGGTCATAGCTGCCCTCGACAGCCATCACCCGGCTACCGTAGACCAGGAGCTGGGCGATCTTGGCCGGCGGCGCGGTGCGCGGCACAAAGATGACATTGGGCTGGCCTGCCGCCGCGCTTTGACCGGCCAACGCGGCCGCGGCATTGCCGGTGCTGGCCGTTGCCACCACCCCGCGCCCGCCCTCTTGGGCGCGGGCGACCGCCACCGCCGAAGCTCGGTCCTTCAGCGACGCGCTCGGATTGCGGCCCTCGTCCTTGATGTAGAGCCGCTCCAGCCCTATAGTTGCGCCCAGACGTGGGGCCGCGACCAGCGGTGTGCCGCCGGCGCCAAGCGCCGGCAGGCTCTCACGCCGGGCAATCGGCAGCAGCGGCCAATAGCGGCCAATGGTCAAATCCGGATCGGCGGCCAGCCGGGCGGGGTCCAGGATGCGGCGGATGGCGGCATGGTCAAAGAGTGCATCCAGCGTGCCCAGGTCGCTGCCAACGTTGGGCCGGCAGCCGCAGACATACTCGATTTCCTCTGCCCTATATTCTCGGCCACAACGCAGACAGCGCAGCCCGATCAGGAAGGGCGGCTGTGGCTGGCGAACGCCATCAACCATTGA
>DATLZJ010000313.1:0-4882 GCA_035574055.1 Caldilineaceae bacterium | reverse complement strand
GTCGGCAAGATGGGTGAGCGGGTGGCGCTTTGCGGGGTTGGGCCGCGGCCCTTGCTCTTCGGTGAGGCGCTGGACCCACCCGCCAACTTCAAGGGCAGCGCCGTCTACCGCCGGGCCATGGCCGAAGTCGTGATGGCGCGGGCGCTGGCCGAGGCGCGGGGATAGGCGATACCTGCCCTAGCGTGTTGCGATATGGAGAGTGGTGATAAGGGAAGGCGAGCTAGCCATGTCTGATGCTGTCAACACACCCGAAGTAACCAAGACCGCTTATGCACATATTGTGCTGGATGCAAAGGGGCGACCAGTGATTGAGGGCACGCGTATGAAGGTGTCCCATTTGGTAACCGAGCATCTGTCCTGGGGGTGGAGTCCGGAAGAGTTGTACTTTCAACACCCCCACCTGACCCTGGGACAGGTCTACTCTGCTCTGGCCTATTATTGGGATCACAAGGAGCAGGTCGAGGCGGAGATTGAGCAGGACCTTCAAGAGGTTGAAAAGCTACGCGAGGCGAATGCTGCGACTTCTGCCCTTGCCAAACTCAGGAACAGGCGTCCCTAATTGGCGATCAAGTTCTACTTTGACCAAAATGTGTCCAAGGCCGTTTCTGACGGGCTGCGGCTGCGAGGCATAGATGTACTGACCGCGTTCGAGGATGATGCTCATCTCTTGGGAGATGCTGACCTGCTCGACCGGGCGACACAACTTGGACGAGTCCTTGTCACCCATGATCGCCACTTTGCCGCCGAAGCGAGTAGACGCCAACAAGCTGGTATCTTCTTTGCTGGGATCATCTATGCAAGGACTTGGTTTATCCCTACCGGTGCGCTTGTTCGTGATCTCGAACTTGTTGCTCAGGTGATGGAGCCGGAAGAGCTTGCTAATCGAATAGAGTATCTACCGTTGTGAACATACCCCATGCAAATCACCCTAATTGTTAACGGCAACCACCACACCCTAGAGGTTCACCCTGGCGAGCTGCTGCGGACGGCCCTGCGCCGCCTGCGCTATTACAGCGTCAAGCACGGCGACGAGACCGGCGCAACCGGGGCCGACGCAGTGTTGCTCACCTACACACCGGACCAGCCAGACTCTTACCGGCTGGTCAACAGCGGGGTCATGCTGGCCGCCCAGGCCGACGGCGCCAGCATCCTCACGGTCGAAGGGTTGAGCGGCCCGCGCGACAGCGACCTGCACCCCCTCCAGGCCGAGTTTGTGGCCTGCGGCGCGATCCAATGCGGGTACTGCACACCGGCGCAACTGCTGGCCGCCAAGAAGCTGCTGGATACCACGCCCAACCCAAGCGAGGCCGAGGTGCGCGAGGCCATTGCTGGCGTTCTCTGCCGTTGCACCGGCTATCTCAAGCCTGTCCAGGCGGTGCTGCGCGCGGCGGCCCGGCTACGCGGCGAGGAGCCGCCCCCGCTGGAGCTGGCGGTGCTGGACGCCAGCGAGGGCGGCGAATGGCCGACCGGGCGCGACGGCAACGGGGACGGTCTGGACCCGCTGGACGGCCCCGCGCCCGGCGGGAGCGATGTGCAGACCCAGACGCGCACCCGCATCCTGCCGGCGCGCGTCGCCCACCCCCAGACGGCGGTGGTCAATAAGCCCGAGCGCAAGGTGGATGCTGTCAAGTTGAGCAAAGGCCGCGCCGTCTTTGCCGACGATATGGAGATGCCGGGGATGCTCTACGGCGGGCTGCTCACCAGCCCCCACGCCCATGCCCGTATCCGCTCGATAGATAAGCGCAAGGCGCTGGCCCTCCCCGGCGTCCATGCCGTACTGACCTATGAGGATGTGCCGCGCGTTGTCTATGCCAGCGGCGGCCAGAGCTACCCCAACCCGCCGCCCTATGACCAGGTGAGCCTGGACAACAAGGTGCGCCATGTGGGCGACCGCGTGGCTATCGTTGCCGCAGAGACGCCGGAGCTGGTAGAGCAGGCGCTGGCCTTGATCGAGGTGGATTACGAGGTGCTGCCCGCAGCCTTAAGCCCCGAAGAGGCGCTGGCGCCGGGCGCGCCGATCATCCATGACGAGCCGGACGCCGTTTCCATTCACGACGCAAGCCGCAACATCGCCGTCCACATCCATGTAAACCACGGCGATGTGGAGCGGGCGCTGGCCGAGGCAGCCCATGTCTACACCAGCGAGTACCGCGTCCAACAGGTGCAGCAGGCCAGCATCGAGCCGCATGTAGTGTTGAGCTGGTGGGATGAAGACGACCGGCTGGTGATCCGCACCAGCACCCAAGTGCCCTTCCATGTGCGGCGCATGGTCGCGCCGTTGATCGGCCTGCCCGTGCGGCGCATCCGCGTGGTCAAGCCGCGCATCGGCGGCGGCTTTGGCGGCAAGCAGGAGATGCTCATCGAGGACCTCTGCGCCCACTTGACCATCGCTACCGGGCGACCGGTGCGCTTCGAGTACACGCGCACGCTGGAGTTTACCAGCGCCCGCAGCCGCCATCCTCAAATCCTGCGCTATCGCAGCGGCGTGGACGAGAACGGCAAGCTGGTCGCCATGGACCTGCACATCACCGCCGATACGGGGGCCTATGGCACCCACGGCCTGACGGTGCAGATGGTCTCCGGCTTCCGCGGTCTCAGCACCTACTGGCTGCCCAACGCCCGCTTTACTTGCGATGTGGTCTACACCAATAAGCCGACGCCGGGCGCCTTTCGTGGCTACGGCGCGCCCCAGGCCCTCTTCGGGCTGGAGCAGCATATGGAGGAATTCGCCCTCGCCATCGGGCTGGACCCGGTGGAGTTCAAGCGGCGCAACTGGGTCAAGGTGGGCCAGGAGCTGCCCATGGCCGTGGCGATGGGCGAGGGGCGCGAGGGCTATGCCCAGACGATTCGCAGCAACGGTCTGGAGGAGTGTGTGCAGGAGGGGGCCAAGACCATCGGCTGGGAGCGGCGCAACGACCCAGCCTGGAAGAGCGACCCCGACCGGCCCCACATTCGCCGAGGGCTGGGGCTTGCCATCTGTATGCACGGCACCGGCATCGCCGGGTTGGATATGGGCGCGGCCTCCATCAAGCTCAACGACGACGGCAGCTTCAACCTATTGATCGGCGCGACCGACCTGGGCACCGGCTCCGACACGGTGCTGGCCCAGATCGCGGCCGAGGCGCTGGGGGTAGACCTGGAGCACATCCTCGTCTACAGCAGCGACACCGACTTCACCCCGTTCGACACTGGCGCCTATGCCAGCAGCACCACCTATATCAGCGGCGGCGCGGTCCTCAAGGCCGCCGAGGAGGTCCAGCGCCAGATTGTGCGCCATGCGGCCCGCCACCTGCTCCCCGGCACAGACCCGGACCTGCTCTGGCTGGAGGACGGCCAGGTGAAGGCGCCCGACGGCCGCGCTGTCTCCCTGGAAACGGTGGCGCTCCACAGCATCCACCAGGCCGACCAGCACCAGATCATGGCGACGGCCAGCCACATGAGCTATATCAGCCCGCCCCCCTTTGCCGCCCAGTATGCCGAGGTGGAGGTAGACACGCTGACCGGCCAGGTGACGGTGACCAAGCTGGTCATGGCCGTGGACTGTGGCATCGCCATCAATCCGCTGACGGCTACCGGTCAGGTGGAGGGGGGGATGGTCCAGGCGTTGGGCTACGCGCTGTGCGAGGAGATGGTCTATGATGAGCAGGGACGGCTGCTGAACCCGCGGCTGGGCGACTACCGCATCTTCGCCGCCGACGAGACGCCGGCGCTCCAGGCCATCCTGGTGCAGACCTATGAGCCGAGCGGCCCCTATGGGGCCAAGGCCATCGCCGAAATCCCCATGGATGGCGTCGCGCCTGCCGTCGCCAGCGCGGTCTATGACGCAACCGGCGTCCGCATCCGCCAACTTCCCCTGACGCCGGAGCGGGTGTGGAATGCATTGCAGGCCAGCGGCTGACCAGCCTATGATGCCTTCAGCCGCCGGCCCCTGTTCTAGTCGGGCTTTTGGGTTGGGTTGATCCGGTAGGTGCGCACGTAGTCAAAGCGCGCTGTGAACCCTTCCCCGCCCATCGCCACCAGCCCGATGCGTGGTTGCTCACCAAGCTTGTGGGTCCAGGTCCCACCTCGTGTCCAGGTCACGCCGTCCCGGCTGGTGTAGCCGGTGTAGCAGACCTCCTGCCCGCAGGCGTGGCGGGCAATACGCAGGTAAGTCCACTCGTCCGGCGCGGTGATGACTGTGTTGCCATAGCGAGGATAGCCGGCGGGCACCGGCCCCTCTTCCTTGGCAAACTCCGTCTGCCGGGTCTCCCAGATCGAGACGTGGACCAGTTTGATGTAATTGTCATCGTCCCCGTAGAGCACCAGCCCGGCCTGCACAAAGTTCTGACAGCAGCCTTCCGGCGGTAGGTTGAGCTGTACCTTCGTCTCGACCAGGAAATCATGTTTGGGCGCTGCCTGGAGCAGGACTGAGGCATTGTTGCTGTTCTCGTGCAGGTCGGCTGCCTGGGTATCAAAGCGGAAGACCCCGGCTTCAACCTCAAAGCTGCCTGGGGCCGGCTGGCGCACCCAGCCCCACTGCGGGTTAAGTGTAGCGCCGTCAAACTCGTCTGAAAGCTCAAGGTACTGTTTGGCAGGCTCATGGGGCGGCAGGGTGGCAAGCGGGTTGCGCGGCTTATCCCCTGGCTCGGCCACGGGCACACGCTGGGGTGTGCTGGAGGCCCAGCGGCCTGCGCGCACGGTCGGCCAGCCGTCTATCCAGTCCAACCCATCGAGCAGGACCGGGCGCTTGGTAAAGCCGACCTCGCCGGCAAAGTAGGGGTCGTTGCGGTCAATGGCGTGGTAGACGAACCAGTCCTGGCCGGCCAGGTCCGTTACTACGGAATTATGGCCGGGACCGACCCAGCGATTGCCGTTCATGCTGAGCACAGGCGTGCCGCCGACG
>DATLZJ010000312.1:0-2416 GCA_035574055.1 Caldilineaceae bacterium | reverse complement strand
AACCCGCCGATGGCCGCCAACACCGTCTCAATGGCGTCGTTGACAGTCCAGAAGAGCCAGAGCGCTAGCTTGAGGAGCATCCGGAAGGGCCAGGCGAGCAGGCCAAGCAGCTCCACCAGGGGGTTGGGGCGCTCGTCAATGCTGCGCTCCTCGACCCGCCCGCCGGCAGACATATAGCGGCCCAGCAAGAAGATAAAGATCGCCAGGATCGGCGCCATGGTGATGGCCGCAGCGACGCCCACGCCGATGCGCAGCCCCTGGATGGCATATTCCCAGGAGAGGATGGAGTAGACCCGCGTGGCGCCCACCGGCCCGCCGCCGGTCAGCAGGTAGATTTCGGTGAAGTTGTTGAAGGTCCAGATGGAGGAGAGCAGCACACAGACGATGATCACATAGCGCAGGCCGGGCAGGGTGATGTGCAGGAAGCAGCGCCAGGCCGACGCTCCATCAATGCGCGCTGCCTCGTAATACTCCTGGTCAATGGCCTTGAGACCGGCCAGCAGCGTTACAGCGAAGAAAGGGATGCCTTGCCAGAGGTTGACCATGATCACCGAGGGCATGGCCGTCTTGACCGAGCCAAACCAGGGGAAGCCGACCTCGACCACCCCCAGATTGAGGAGAAGCTGGTTGACGCCGCCGTACACGGGGTCGAGCAGGCCCTTCCAGGTCAGCGCAATCACCACCGACGGGATGATCCAGGGCAGGAGAATGGCGCCGGTGAGGATACTGGAGAAGCGCTTGGCTCGGTGGATGAGCAGCGCCGCGATCAGCCCGACCCAAAATTTGAGAAAGACCGAGGAGACCGTGTAGACAATCGTGTTCTTCACCGCGGAGCGGAAGAAGGGGTCTTCCCACAACACCCGGTAGTTGCGCAGCCCCACAAACGGGCCGGTCTGGAGCGTCACCGTGTTGGTGAAGCTCAGATAGACGGCGTTCATGAAGGGATAGGCGACCAGCCCGCCCAGGAGCAGAAGGGTCGGGAGGACGAAGACGTAGGCCACAGCCCAATCCTTGCCCAAGACCTGGCCGATGCGGGCATAGAGGGGACGCCGGGCCACCGGACGGGCAACGCCGACGCCGACATAGGTCGTTTGACTCATACCAAGCTTTCTCCTTGCTACTGCTGGCAACAGCGGCAGGCGCCGGATACACCCGGCGCCTGCCGCCGTAATGCGGGCCGGCTCCTGCGTGGAACCCAGGGCCGACTACCGTTCGCCCGGCGCGCCGAACTCCTTGAAAATCTGCACCGACCGCTCATACGCTTGCTGGACGGCTTCCTCCGGCGTGGCGTCGCCGTTGAGCACGGCGGCGACCATATCCGAATGGATGTTGGCAGTGCCAACGGCGCCGATCTGGGCAGTGCTTGGGCCGGGGTAGGCCAGACCGTTCCAGCCGACGGGGTCCAGCGCCGCTTCCTTTTGGGCTAGCGAAATCGGCTCTCTCGTGATCTCTTCCCATTCCCACATACTCTCATACGCGGGCACGGCGTAGGCGGTCGCAACGGTGTACACCTGCCTTAGAATCTCTTCGCTGAAGAAGTGCATGAGCAGCTCGCGGGCGGCTTCAGGATTCTTGCCTTCCCGGATCATGAGCCAGTTCATGCCGCCCAGCCCGTTGAATTTCTCCAAGACCGGCCCCCCCTTGGGCGGGTCATAGAGGGTGACTTCGGCGACGGGGTTGCCGTCTACCACCGCTTTGGCATAGACGGTGCCGGCGTTCTGGGTGTAGGCGATCTTGCCGCCCAGGTACGCCTCATTGTTGTGGGTATCGGTCCAGCTTAACACACCTGGCGGCAACATCGGCTCCCAGCGGGGATTGGTATAGGTATCCACCAGCCACTCGACCGCCGCCACGGCCTCGGGGGAGTTGATGGTCACATATTGGCCGGTCTCGTCCACCCAGGTCGCGCCAAAGCCATGCAACACCCGTGTGATCAAATATTGGCCGTCGCCGCCGCGGTTGACCGTCATGCCCCAGCCCCACATCTCGGCGCCCGGGTCCGACACCTCCAGGCAGGCTTCGCGTAGCTCGTCATAGGTTCTCAACGCATTGACATCAATGCCCGCCGGTTCAAAGACATCGCGCCTCGCCCAGCCGCCGTCGCTACGCACATGGAAGGGGACTGCATAGAAGTCGCCGTCGGCGGTGGTATCTTTTCTCATGCGGGCGGTGACCTCGCCGTACATGCCGATGATCTCATTGACAATATCAGTCACCGGCACGACGT
The DNA here is from genome assembly GCA_035574055.1 of Caldilineaceae bacterium. Classification (GTDB taxonomy): domain Bacteria; phylum Chloroflexota; class Anaerolineae; order Caldilineales; family Caldilineaceae; genus QEUY01. The sequence goes on along the minus strand of DATLZJ010000312.1, from coordinate 189 downwards.
TGCCCAACTGCTTCATCTGGAAGACGTTCACCGTGTGCATCCACAGGTCCGGCGCATCCCCTGCCTGGACCGCCGCCGAAATCTTCTGGATATCGGCGCTGCCGCCCAGGAAACCGGCCGTGTCGGCGACCTCCAGCGGCCAGCCCTTCTCGGCGGCAAAGTCCACGATGGTCTTGCGGATAAAGTCGT
>DATLZJ010000311.1:0-10948 GCA_035574055.1 Caldilineaceae bacterium | reverse complement strand
GGAATAGCGGTGGCGGCGCTTGCCCCGTTCTGGTCGCCGGCCCGCTCATCGGCAGAGGCTGGCGGGAACCGGCTCTACTTGCCGGCGTTGTCCAACCACAGGAGCAATGCAGGCGCGGCGGAACTGGCGGAACCGGTGGCGCCCGGCCAGATCATTATCAAGTATAGCGATTTCAGGTATGGTGATGAAGCGCAGGCCGCCTCGACCAACGGTGTGCTGGCGAGCTTGGGCGCACGGGCCATCCAGACCATCCCGCAGCTAGGCGCGCAGGTGCTCCAGGTTCCCGAGGACTTCGTGGACACGGCGATTGAGGCGCTCCAAGGCCAGCCGGGCATCGCCTATGTAGAGCCAAACTATATGGCTGTGGGCGCCATGACGCCCAATGATGAGCAGTATGCCTCGCAGCAATATGGTCCCCAGCTCATCCAGGCGCCCCAGGCGTGGGACATCACCATGGGCAGCGCGGATATACTGGTGGCGGTCATTGATAGCGGCGCCGACTTCTCGCATCCGGATTTGCAGGGGCGCCTGATCGCCGGTTGGGACTATGTAAACGGCGATGGCGACCCTTCGGATGATAATGGTCATGGCACCCATGTGACCGGCATCGTGGCAGGCATCACCAACAACGGGATCGGGATCGCCGGCCTCAGCGACGCGCGTGTGCTGGTGATGAAGGTGCTGAACGCAAAGACCAATGGCGCCTATAGCAATATTGCCCAGGCCATTATGGACGCCGCCGATCAGGGCGCGCGGATTATAAATCTAAGCCTGGGGGGAATCTATTCCTCACAATTGCTCGAAGATGCTGTTCGCTATGCTTGGGAGCGCAATGCATTGGTTGTGGCGGCTGCCGGCAATGGCCGCTCTGATGCGCCGTTTTATCCAGCCTACTATCCAGAGGCGCTCGCCGTAACGATGGTTGATCAAACGGATGCCTTTGTATCCATTTCGAACTATGGCGATTGGGTTGATATCGCAGCGCCAGGATTCAGCATCTATAGCACAGAGTGGTCTGGCAAGTCCATGCTCTATTCATCCAAGAGCGGAACCTCCCAGGCCGCGCCACATGTGAGTGGTGCAGCAGCCTTGATGTTGGCGACTGCGAACCTATCCAATGTACAGTTGCGTGAGCTGCTGCTTTCGAGCGCAGATGATCGAGGCGCCGTAGGGGTGGATGTCTATTATGGGCATGGTCGGGTCAATGCCGCTCGGGCCGTTGCCTTGGCGAGAGAAAGCAGCTCGACCGAAGCGCCGGCCATCTCCCCCACGCCGACAGCGACACCGGAGCCAACGGCCACCCCTGAACCTACGGCTACACCAACCCCGACGCTCACACCGACGGCCGCCTCGACCGCTACCCCGGAAGAGACGGCGACGCCGGCCAATACGGCGACACCTAGCCCGACACCTACGGCAACTGTGCAGCCGACCGCAACGCCGACCCCATCTCCTACAGCAGTAAGCGAGCCGGCAGCGACGCCTGAGTCAGCCCCTGCTCCCATCTACGTGACGGATCTCGACGGCTCGAGTGGAAAGCTTGGCAAAGACTGGCGGGCGTGGGTGACCGTCACCATCCAGGATCGCACAGGTCAGCCAATTGCGAATGGATATGTAACAGGGGTCTGGGATGGCGGTTACAGCGGCAGCAGCTCATGCACCACCGATAGCCGTGGCAGTTGTACCGTCGCTGCCTCGCGCATTTACCGTGCCTACACCGGTGTCACCTTTACTGTGGAGTCGGTAGACCGCTCGAGCTATGTCTATGATGCATCGCTCAACTATGACCGCGAAGGTGACAGCAACGGCACCCAGATCCGTGTTGGCAAACCTTAGCGCATGGACATCAGTTGGATTGAGACTGGCTTTGAAGATCGCCAGGGATATGTTACTCTGCTCGTCCGGCGCCCCTATGCCGGACGAGCCTTTTATTTGGCTGCGCTCGGTCGCACTATGCTACGCTGTACTGCCCTGTAGATGACCCAAATCAGATGGATGCTTGATTATGAGAGAGCCGTTGCATCGCTGCATACAGGCCAAAACGACAATGGCCGTTTTGACGCGGATACGATGGATGCTCTTCGGCATTGCTGTCGGCATTGTCGTGGCGGCCTGGTCGCCGCGCCCTGTGTTGGCTCAAACGATCACCAAGCTCAACGGACCGTTGCCGCCTGGCGCACAGGTCAACGACTATGCAGTCACGCCGGATAGCAGTCAAGTGATCTACCTGGCTGACCAAGATGTGGCCGGGAAAAAGGAACTGTACCGCGTGCCATTCGCCGGCGGTGATATCACAAAGCTGACGACAGAGCTTCCGGCTGATGGCGATGTGATTGACTTTGCCATCAGCCCGACCGGCGAGTCTGTTGTCTATCTAGCGGATCAAGATGACGATGAAGTCTTTGAGCTGTACAGTATCCCGGTTGCGGGGGGAACCTCCCAGCGGCTCAACCCTGACCCACCCCCCAACGGCGATGTTTGGTCATTTCAGATCGCGCCCAACGGGCTTCAGGTCTTCTATTTGGGCGATCTGGAGGTGGATGAGAAGCAAGAGCTGTACCGGGTGAGCATTGCCGGCGGCGCCTCGACAAAGGTGAGCGGGCCGATGGCCGATGACCGGGATGTCTTTGATTTTGTGGTCGGGCCAGACAGTTCCACTGTGCTGTATCTAGCAGACCAGCTCACGCCGGATATTGCCGAGCTTTTCAAAGCCGACGGCTCAGGCGATCCCCCCGTGCGGGTCAATGGCGAGCTGGCGGGGGGCGGCCAGGTCGCCGATGGCTATGGGTTCAGCCCAAATGGAGAGTGGGCAGTCTACCGCGCCAGCGGAGCGACAGCGACTCTCTTTGAGCTATACAGCGTCAACCTCACCAATGGCATGGTTCAGAAGCTGAACGAACCCCTAGCCGGCGCCGACGATGGCACCGGCAGTGTTAGCACCCCGATTGTCATTACACCGGATAATGCCTATGTGCTCTACCGGGCGACGCAGGATACCAAACAGATGTACGAGCTGTACCGGGCGCCGATTGGGGGAGGGCCGACGGTGAAGCTCAATGAGCCGCTGGCAACTGGCGGCGATGTGTGGAGTTTTGCCCTCAGTCCGGACGGCCAACATGTGGTCTACCGCGCCGAACAGGAGACGAATGAACAGGTTGAGCTTTACCGGGTCAGCATCAACGGCGGCGACTCCGTCTTATTGAGCGGCATCATGATCGTGGTCGGCGATGTCGGCGCAATGGCGATCAGCCCGGACAGCAGCCGGGTTCTCTACCTGGCAGATCAGTTCGACAACGAGGTCAATGAACTATTCCTGACCGGCATTACCTCGTCCGATATGCAACCGGTGAGCGGAGCCTTGGCTGCGGGGGGGGATGTAACCGGCCAATTTGGCTGGACGCCCGATGGGGCGCGGATTCTTTTTCTGGCCGACAAGGAACAGAATGAGGTCTACGAGCTTTTTTCTATCCTGACCTATTCTATTGTGCAGTTTGAGTCTGCCGAACATCAGGTGGGTGAAGATGCGGGCGCGACCGGACCCATCCGTGTGATCCGCAGTGGGGCGCTTGACCAGACCTCGACCGTCGAGGTGCAACTGGTAAATGGGACGGCACAGGGCGGAGCAACGCTGGATGGAGAGGCAGACTTCCTCGGCGTTCCTATCACCTTAACGTTTGCCCCGGCGCAAACTGTGGCGACGCTCACGGCGCCGATCCACGACGATGGCGCCAATGAGCCGGATGAATCCTTCGAGCTAAGGTTGAAGACCCGGACCGGCGCCGTTTTGGGCGAGCGTGCGACGGCGCAGGTCACGATCCTGGACCGCAACGATCCCCCGGCGGTGACGACGCCGGCCACCCAAACCCTGCAAGTGAACCAGCCCATCAGCTTGACAGTCCCTCATGCCATCCAGGTGAGCGATCCGGACGCCGCCGGCAGCAGTGTGCAAGTTGCTTTGACCGGTACGCATGGCACACTCATGCCGGCGACTGTCGAGAATCTTGTAGTAGAGGGGCAAGGCTCGTCCCAACTGTCGCTCACAGGTTCCATTGAGGCTGTGAATCGGGCGCTGGATGGTCTGGTCTTTACGCCCGAGGCTGGCTACACAGGGGCGGCCCGAATCGAGGTGTCAGTCAATGATCTCGGCCATCATGGTGTAGGCGGCGCAGGCCAGGCGGCTGCCGCGCTGCCCCTCACCGTCATCGCGACGCCGGAGCCGCCGCCATCCGAATTGAGGCTTTTCCTCCCGCGGTTGTAGTAGACGCGGCAAACAAGGGGGCGGCCAGCTCTGCACCGGCATACCATATAAATACCATATAATAAATACCATATAACTTGAAAGCCCCACGTCGAGCGGTAGTCGTCTGGCGTGGGGCTTTTGCATGCCCACTCTCTGGGCCGGTGTGCTTGCCGAAAACCTGGCGGCTGCGCCTTCGGGCCTGACAGTAAGTTGACAGCGCAACGTACTCCTGTTCGTGTTACAGTGCAGGAGACAAATGTCTTATTGCGGATGATGGATGCGCGTTCGGCAGCGACGATCGCGCTCATGGTATGGAGTTGAACGGTTCAAGAAAGGGACAGTGCCTATGAGGAGTGGCCGGTGGCCGTGAGATAAGGATATCGCCATCAGGGATGGCAAGGCTGGCTCTACTCACACTGTACACAACATTGGGAATAAGGGGGTCCAATGCAGCACACAAAGCAACTTGGCCTGATAGCCATCACCGCTATCATCGCCGCGGTCATCGCAGGGGTTTGGCGAGTCCAACCGGCGCTGGCCCAAGAGGGGCAATCACTCTTCCTGCCCCTGGTGCCGACAGAAAGGCAAAACCAAGTCAATCATATCGGCGACAATCCGATTGCCGCCAACTGGGACGCGATCCTGGCCGGCGAGTGGCCCGCGCCCCCGAGTGGGCAGGCGGTCCCTCAGGTCTCGGCGGCGGCCAGTAACGGATTGACCGCCTATACCTGTCTCCCTACCTGTAGTGAGCGGGACGGGCTGTCCTTGAAGATGTCCGGGCGACCGCTGTCTGGCATGGCCGGGCAGTGGCTGCGGATGCACATTCACGTCCCTGCCACTACTACCTCGTTTGAGCTGGGGGTTTTTGACGGCGATTCAGGCAGAGATAACAGCGGCGCCATCAACCCGGCGGGCGGCAACTGGGATCACAAAACGGCTGAGGTCTTCTTCCGGTTGTATGTACTAGACGCCAATGGCGTCGCCACCCAGCTGGCCGAATGGAGCAGCAATTCAACCTTGCTGGCTCCGGGCGGCTCGGTGGATTCGGTGAGTGGGACTTACATGCCCAACAACGCGTGGTGGACGGCGGTGATCAACACCGCAGGCGCGCCCACGCAGTCCGATGGGAGCCGCCTCTACCGGCTCGAGAGCTTCATTGACCCCGGGACCTTGAATGTAGCGTTTCTGAACGCGTTCAAGGTGCGCTCCTCTGCAAACCTGTTCATCCGGGCGGGAGATGTCATCGGGGTCGAAGCCGCGTTGCGCCAGTTGGTCAATGATGGGATGATCCTTTACCCCGAATGGCAGGGCGACATAGCGCCTACACAACAGGGGAATTTTTTCCTTACGACGCCGTCTACCTATGATGGCTCGCTCACTTTCCTGTTCGACGTGCCGGATGGCGTCTCCGGGCTTACGATTTGGGATGGCGACATGGATTATGGCCGCCATCCGGATTATCCGACTTCTCGCCCATCGGGGACGCCAATTGACCCCTGCGTGGACGACGATGACAGCGACACAGGAAATGGAGAGGCGGATAAGCCGTCGTGGGCGGCGGGTACGGCCGCCATAGCTGAAGGCGCCCAGGCTTACGGCGTACCGCCAGATGATAACCGAATTGATATCTTCCGCCGCATCGGCTGTGTCACCTATCAGGTCATCAGCCCGAATGACGACATCTATCCCAACTCAAACCCATCGGGCAACCAGGAGTGGGAGAAGTTTGTCGTCAATAGCAACCAAAACCTGCCGGCCGGCGTCTGGACGCTTGAGTTGCAGGGCCTAGACCCATCGAACTCCGTCTACCTCGTGTTTGATCGCGATGTGCAGGGCCATCCCTCGGGCAGCATCGGCGACTTTGTCTGGGAGGACAGTGACCGAGATGGGGTCCAGGACCCGCTGGAGCCGCCCCTGAATGACATAACCGTCAATCTTTATGCTGATTATTCGCCCGCTGGCGTCTCCGGCGACGGCATCTTCTGTCCAGCGGATGTGCCTGTGGCAAGCCTCGCGCCGGCCTGCGGTGGAACCGGCAGCGACCCGGTGATTGCCACCCAAACGACCGGAACGGTGCAGGGATTCTTCAACGGCGCCCGCTACAACTATCTCTTTGAGGGGTTGGGCGCCGGGGTCTACTGGGTGCGAGTCGTGGACAGTGACCCGGACCTGGCCGGCTACTTGCAAACCTATGATGAGGATGACGGCGCGCTCTATGTGCCCGACCCGAATAATCCGGAGACGCCGGCAACGCCGCACGCGACCAAGGTGGCGTTGGGCGAGTCAGAGCACCACCGGACGGCGGACTTTGGTTACTTCTCGCAGGGCGGCGGCCAATCGGGCGCACTGATCGGCACCCAGGTCTGGTACGACACTGACAAGGATGGCCTGTTTGAGTCTTCGAGCAACGAGCCTGCCATTGCCGGAGTTGTAGTCCGGCTCTACTTGGACGACGGCGACAACATCTTTGAGCCGCAGACAGAATTTCTGGTGGATTCAAGGATTACAGACAGTGGGACCAGTGTATCAACGGGCAACTACTTGTTTGAGGTCTTGGAAGCGGGCAAGTACTGGGTGGTGGTCGATCCCTGCAATTTCGCAGCAGTCGGCTGCGATGATCCAGGAGCGCCTGCGTCCGGCGCGCTGGTGAACCACCTGATGACGCTGGACCAGTCGAGCCAGACCGGAGACCATTACAACCGTCTCAGCCCCCACCTGGTTGACATGACGGGCTTGCAGGACTATCTGAAGGCGGACTTCGGCTACTTCAAGATGTGCACGCGGTCTGAGGACTGCTATACGGTTGAGCTACTCAGCGTCACGCTGAACCAGGACGGCACCCGCACCTACCGCTGGAAGGTGACGGTGAACCAGAACTGCCAAACCGCCCTATCCTACGTTGCGTTCTCGGTACCGCCTGGTGTGAATGCGGTCCCTTCAACCCCGGAAGGTAACTTCACGTACCAAGCCCCAGAACAGGATGGCGCGCCACTGAATGACCAGATTAAGTGGAATTCTTCCGGCAACGGTATGAAGAACCTGGGCAATTGGTCTATTTTCCAGTACACACTCCCTGCCGGTTCCGACCCTCAGAGTGTCACTGTGGCTATCCATCGCGGTGGTGGACCCAATCCACAGTTCAACGAGATTTTCAACCTGAACGATCCGAATAGCTGTGTGGCGGCGAACCTGGGAGGGACCGACCCCGAGGAGCCGACCCTCCAGGGCTGCACGACAGCCTACTGGCGGCAGGAGCAGAGCTTTGACGAGTGGGTAGGCTATCTGCCTAGTGACGGCTTCAACACCATCTTTGGCGTCGGCCCGACTGACAAGACGCTTTGGGATGCGCTGAAGCTACAGGTGAGCGGTGGGACCATCACTCAGCAGCAACGCGACCTGGCGGCGCAGGGCACTGCCGGTTTGCTCAACGCCGCGCACCCGTCTGTGTACTATTCCTATACGGTTCCACAGGTCATTGCGCTCGTCCAGCAAGGATGGAACAACCCTGCGACCAACCTGGCCGCGCTGACCACGGCCAACAACCAGGTCTGCCCTCTGGACTAGGTGACGGACGCTCAGGAATTTGGATACTACGGGGGCTTGTGATTGCCTAGGCAATCATAAGCCCCCTTGTTGATTTGGTGGGCAAACGCATCTGAGTTGCTGGGATGTGAAGGTTATGGCATACTGCGCCAAGACCGGCATCAACTCTGTTCAAGAATGGGGAAAGATAGCTATGCTTAACGAGCAGCAACTTGAACCTAAACTCGAGAAAACTAAGCTGTTCTTGAAGGTCAGTCCTAAGAGACCTTATGTGAAGCCGCTGCTGGACGACCTCGGTGAGTTGCGGAGGTTGATTCAGCAGCAAAATACGAGCGGCCCTAATGATGTTTTCAACGCTCCCTCAGGGGGTGCCACCTGATCACTTGAGCGAACAGGTTTGGAGCCTCACATCCTCATCTGGCTGTATAAGCAGGACCCTACTGTTGTCTACACGCCCTCTGCTCATGCAGCAGAATTGCCCGAGACTTTGAGCGAAAACTGGTCCTGGCTTGTTGGCTACCTTGCTGGCGTTGATGGTGGTCTCCCGGCAGAAGGAACATTTACTCCACATTCTGCCGGCATCTCTCTTCTCAAGTCGCTGCAAGCGACCGGACCGGCGTTCGCCGGAAAGGTCCATGGTTCTTGCTCGTTTATTGTCTGGCGCGCTTCCACGCGTGATCTGCTGGTCGTCTCCGACCGTGGTGGTCAGTACCCGTGGTACTATATTGCCAGCCGAGACAGGTTTTGGGTGGCGCGCAGCCCGGCTAGTCTCGCGGCGCTTGGCGTGGTCGAGCGCCGGCCAAACCCGGCGGCGCTCGTCGGCCATATGCACGGCGTCGCCCATCCCAAGGGCGACTCGTGCTATGCCGGCATTGCCCGGCTTGGACCCGGAGAGTATCTCTGGGTCCGCGAGGGTAAGCTAGAACATGGTTGTTACTGGCGTCCGGAGCCAAAGCCGTTGTTGAAGCCGGATACGTTATCCGGTTATGCCGCGGCCTACCGTTCGCTCCTGACCCGAATCATTGCCGAGTATCTACCGGCAGAGTCTGGGATAACGGGTTTGACGTTGAGCGGCGGGCTGGATTCAGGGAGCATCGCTGCCGGCGTAAGCCTGCTCGGCCGCGCGCATGACGTGCAAGCGATCTCCTATGTCTTTCAGGAGCTTGCCGAGGCAGACGAGGAAGCCTATCTCACAGCAACGGCCGCTCAGACGGGACTACACCTCACCAAGCTGGTCGCCGACCGGTACTGGACCCTCTCTCACAGCGCTGGCCTCGAGACGGAGCCGGCAGACCCATCGGTCTCCTATTACGTTGAGCTGTGGGACGCCCTCTTTGCGACTGCCCGACAACTGGGCATCCGCGTCCTCATGACAGGGTACCATGGCGACCTTCTCTTTGGCGATAATGTCTTTGGCTATCCGGACCTACTCCTGACGGGACAATGGCGGCGTTTGCTGGCAGAGCTACAAGAGCATAGGCGACACAGCACAATGTCCTTTTCACGGATTCTGAAGCTGATGCTTCTGGCTCCTATCCTTACCGCTTACATTCCCCTGCGGCGGTGGGCAATTCGTGAGCCTGTGCCCTGGCTGCGTCCTGATCTGTATGATGTATATGTGGAGTTATATGGCAGAAGCGAGCGCAGCTATCGTCTGCTGCCCGGCCGGCTCCACCGTCTGCTCACCTTGCGGCGCTCTATGTTGATTGTTCAGGCTGAGATCATGTCGCGGCGGGCCGCTCGATTCGGCCTGGAGTTGCGCCATCCACTCCTTGACCATCGCTTCACGGAGTTTGCGCTCAGCTTACCGACGTCCGCTACCTTTCAGGCGGCGCAGCGCAAGATCGTGGTGCGGGCCGCGCTGAAGGATGTTTTACCGGCCAGCGTGGTGAACATGCGCGGCAAGATCTATCTAGGGGCGCTCGGACACCGCGGCCTACGCGAGCGTGAGCAGGCGAAGGTCTGGCCCTTGCTGACCAATATGCGCTCCGCAGAGCTGGGGCTGGTGGATGAAGGGCGCATCCGGCAGTTCTATGCCGACTATCTGGCGGGCAAGCACCAGTCTACCTTATTTTGGCACACGCTCTGTGTCGAGGACTGGCTGCGCCGCTATTTCTAGCCTCCGCTCATGCCCAAGGATGTGGTTGCTCCGCTCGCCAACCCAGCAGACGGTGTAAACAAGGCTGAAGCCAGGATTCGCGTCTACGGCGTGAACTTGGTCGCCGACCTCCCCTTGGCCTATTGGCACTATCCTAGCGTTGGCACACCAGACCTATATGTGAGACAAGCAAGTCCCCGGAGCCTAGCGGGCGAGGAGAGCGCCTGTGTCTATGCCAGCGATAGGCAAAATGAGCAGGGGGAAAGCTGGCTGCTGCTCTATCGCGGACTGGAGGGGGACTGCCTTCGGGTCAGTGGGCAGGTGGACTTCTGGCTGAACGGCGCGGCCATCGGCTATACGCCTTGGGCCGGCAGCGCAGCGGTGGATATCGAGGGCTACTTGCTCGGCGTCGTGCTGGCGTATTGGCTGGAGCTGCAGGGCATCCCCGTCGTCCATGCCTCAGCGGCGCTCGGCCCCGGCGGCGTCGTAGGCTTCCTGAGCCACAGCGGTCACGGCAAGAGCGGGCTGGCCGCGGCGCTGATGGCCGGCGGCGGGGCGCTGCTGACCGACGACCTGCTCCCGCTAGAGGAGCGGGCCGGTCGCTTCTGGGGGCGGCCCGGCTTTCCCACCATGCGCATGTGGCCCGACGAGGCGACGTTCTTCCTGGGCGGCTATGAGGCGCTGCCTCGCGTGCATCCTGACCTAGAGAAGCGACGCATCCGGGTTGGAGAATCGGGTTTTGGCCGCTTCTGCGCCGAAACGCAGCCGCTGGCCTGTCTCTATGTGCCGCAACGACGCCCACCCGATGACAGCGACCCGACCATCTCGATTGAGCCGCTGTCGCCGGTGGAGGCGATGATCGAGCTGGTGCGCCATTCGTTTGTGGCGCGGCTGGCGCAGGCGGTGGGATTGCAGCCCCGGCGGCTGGACTTTTTCAGCCGGCTGGTGCGCACCACGCCGGTGCGCCGTCTGCGCTATCCATCGGGCTTTGAACACCTGCCCCGTGTGCGTGAGGCCATTCTGGAGGATGCCGCCCGTCTACAGCCCTAGCCAGCTTCAGCGCCGTC
>DATLZJ010000310.1:0-5395 GCA_035574055.1 Caldilineaceae bacterium | reverse complement strand
GTTTGGCGGCCTCCGCAGATGGATTCGATCTCCACCCCCAACGACCGGGCCGCCTCCAGCAGCATCATGCCCGCCGGCACATCTCCCTGGCGGCCATTGGGCTGAAAGACCAGATGGACCGTGCGGTCGTCCGCCGGCTGGGTTTCACCGGGTGGGGTTGCCATCGAATTGCGTTCAACCACGCTCATGCTGCCGCTCCCAAGTAGGTAGCCGTCTCTCGGCCACCCATATCGCTGCTCATTATACGCCAGCCCATGCAGAATGCCCACCCATCCGAATCCTGTACCATCGGCTGCCGCGCGCCGTTGGCCTGGGCCAGTTGTGGTACAATCGCCGGCAGGACCCAACCACGGCCCGAAGCCATGCCGTACCTGCTCCCAGGGGATGAGGAGACGCCGCTGTGCAGCCAACCGAGCGCATTCAGATGGACGGTATTCTCTTTACCGACCAATACCAGTTGACCATGGCCCAGCTCTACTATCGCTATGGGCTGCATGAGTCCGAGGTCCTATTTGACCACTTTTTCCGGCGCTACCCCGACTATGACGGTCACCAGGCAGGGTATTGCATCGCCGCGGGTCTGGAGTGGCTCGTCGAGTGGATGTTGAAGACGCGCTTTAGCCCGGCAGAGATTGACTACCTTCGCAGCCAAACGACCAGCGCCGGCGCCAGGCTCTTTGCCGAGGATTTCTTGAAGTGGCTTGCCAAAAACGGCGACTTTAGCGGCATCAGCCTGCGCGCCATTCCCGAAGGCCGCGTTGTCCATGCCCATGAGCCGCTCACGGTCGTTCAAGGGCCGTTGGCAATGGCCCAGATTCTGGAGACGCCGCTGCTCAACCACCTCAACTATCCGACGCTGATCGCCAGCAAGGCGTCGCGCATCGCCGAGAGCGCCCGTGGGCGTGCGATCCTGGAGTTCGGCTTGCGGCGGGGGCAGGAACGGGGCGCTAATGCGGGCGCACGCGCGGCTTTGATCGGCGGCGCTCTTTTCACCTCGAACGTCGCCGTCTCTCAGGCGCTTGGGCTGCCGCCGAAAGGCACCCACGCCCACAGCATGGTCCAACTGTTCATGACGCTGGGCGAGGGGGAGCTAGGCGCCTTCCGCGCCTACGCCGATGTCTATCCGGATGACTGTCTCCTGCTGGTAGACACGGTCAATACCCTGGAGAGCGGGGTGCCTAATGCCATCCGCGTCTTTGAGGAGCTGCGCGCCAAGGGCCACCGCCCGGTGGGCATCCGCCTGGATTCCGGCGATTTGGCCTACCTGAGCATCCAGGCGGCCCGCATGTTGGATGGCGCGGGCTTCAGCGATACGCAGATCGTCCTCTCCGGCGACCTGGATGAGCTGGTGATCTGGCAGATCATTACTCAAATTGTGGCCGAGGCCCCGCGCTATGGGGTGGACCCAGACCATCTGATCAACCGGATGGTCTATGGCGTCGGCACACGGCTGATCACCTCTTGGGGCGAGCCGGCGCTGGGCGGGGTCTACAAACTGGTGGCTGTGCGGGAAAATGGCCGTTGGGAGTCGGCTATCAAGATCTCCGACACCCCGGCCAAGGTGCCGAATCCGGGCGTCAAGCGCATCTGGCGCATCTACGACCAGCGCGGCTTTGCCACCGCCGACCTGCTCTGCCTGGAGGACCAGGACCCGACCCAAGCGCAATCGCTGATGTTGCGCCATCCGGTTGACCATGCCAAATACCGGGTGATCCAGCGCAGCGACATCACCGGCCTGGAGGAACTCCATGTCGAGGTCCTGCGCCAGGGGCGGCTGGTCTGTGACCTTCCCCCGCTGGAGGAACTGCGCCGGCGGCGCAACGCCGATGTCGAGCGGCTGGACGCCGGCATCCGCCGCCTGGTCAACCCTCACATCTACCATGTCTCGCTGACACAGGAGCTATGGGACCTCAAGCAGCGGCTCATCGCCGAGGCCCACAACCGGTCGGTGACCTCGGCGACGTAACGGGCGCGCGATCGGCAGAGACTAACCGACAGCGACTTGATCACCCTCCTCCGACCATGACTCGACAACCAGCCGGAAGATGTCCGACTCCGTAATGATACCCACTGGCTTGCCGCCCTGGATGACGGGCAGCCCGCTCACCTGGTAGTCCAACATTCGTTCAGCGCACTCCTGAATGGTATCTTCCGGGTCTACGGTTACCGGATCATAGGTCATCACTTCTTGGACTTGGCGGTTGAGCCGCATCAACCGCGTCTCAGGGTCCGCCTCCTCCAACGGCCCAGGCAGGTTCTGCAGCAGGTCGCTGAGGGTTACAATGCCCACCAGCTCGCCTTGCTGTACCACCAACAGCCGCCGGATCTCGTTCTCGCGCATGATGGCGTAAGCTTCAGCCAGCGATGTCCCCGGCGTGACGCAAATCGGATCCCGGGTCATCCAGTCCGCGACTTGGGTTTGGTGGCGCTTCATAGACCTCTCCGATGACGGTTCTACTGGCGACAGTTCTACCTGATGACGGTTCTACTGGACGCGGGTGCGAACCACCAGCACCGACTGGGGAGCGTACATGACTACGCTATTGGCGACGCTGCCTAGGAAGTAACCTGGCCCTGACTGGCTGCCAACCACGACAAGATCATAGCTACCCTCCCGCGCCATCTGTAAAATGGCTTCCGGCGCGGAGCCTCGTTCCAGCACCAGCGCATCGCGCTCAACCCCATGCCGCTCAAGCTGGCGCACCCAGCCCGCCACCGCTGCCGACAGCGGCGCGCCCTCGGATAGCGCCCGCTCCACCGTGAAAGGCGTCTCGTGCGCTTCTCCAGCCTCTGCGCCGGCAGGTCTGGCCGTCGCCGGCGGCGCGACATGGAGCACCGTTAGCTCGGCGCCAACAAGCTGCGCCAGCGGCGCGGCCACATCAATGACAACCGTATCATCCAGCGCAACACAGGCCAGGATACGCCGCAGCAGCGGATGGTGGCCTTTCACTACCCAAACCGAGGTCGGCGCATGTTGCACCAATCGCTGCACGGTTGGCCCAACCGCGGTAGCCGACGATGCGCCCCGGTCATGGAAGGCGCCCATGAAGAGCAAGTCGGTGGGATGCTCGGCCACGTAGCGCAGGATCACCTCGTCGGGGTAGCCGACCAACGGCACGACCTCCGGACGGGCCATGAATTGCTCGACACGGCTGCAAACCTGGTCCATCACCTGGTGACGGTGTTCAGTCGTATCGCGTTCACTGACCACCACCAACACCGACAGTTTAGCCTTCAATACTTGAGCCAGCTCGCAAGCTACGGCCAGGCCCCGTTGCGCCAGCGTCGAGCCATCAGTCGCAACCACGACAGAAAGCTGGCGCCCGTCTCCCAACGATTGCGCTAACTCCTGGCCCGGTGAGGCGCGAAGACTTGGCTCTGCGGTGCGCATCAGCAAGACAGGCGCCTTCACGCCGCGCAGCACACGCTCGGCCACACTGCCCATGACGAGCCGGCCAATGCCTGTGCGGCCATGAGTCGCCATCGCCACCAGGTCTATCCCCTCGTCATTGACAAAATCAATAATGCGTTGGGCCGGATCGCCGAAATGGACCTCGACCGAGACGGTATAGCCGTGCTGTCGCAACCGCTCTGCCTCGGCGCGCAGTTCCTCAGCCAACGCCTTCCGGTAGCTCTCCCGCTCCTTGACCGTTTCTGTAAATTCCGCATCGAGCGTCCTGCTGTAAGCTTCGTAGGAGCCGGCCATGGGCAGTGAGCCGACCAGCACATCCTGCGGGGAAACATCCGGCGACGCGCTCGGCGTCTGCGCCACCCGCAGGAGGATCAACTCGGCTCCTTCGGGGTCAAAGAAGCTCCGCACAACCGGCACAATCCGGCGGCTGAACTCAGAACCGTCCAGGGGGATGAGCACCTTGCGCTTCATCATCGCCTCCTCTAGCGTTTATGTGGCCACTATACGGCTTGGACAGCCACGACATGGTCGCCCAGCGCTTCGAGCGTCTCGACCAACTGGTCTTGGCTTACGCCAACCACCTTGATCAGCAGTGAGGCCGTTCCGTCAAGGTCCACCCCAAAAGTGCCCACACTGACAATGTTGCCGTCCAGGTCGGCGATGGCCTGCGCCAGCTTCGCCAGCGTCCCCTTGCCCCCCGGCACGCGCAGTGTCAAGCGCAGCCCTGGCCGCCCGCTGCCGAGCATCTCGACAAATGCCTTGAAGATATCCGTCTCGGTGATCACCCCCACGACTCGTCTCTTATCATCCACTACCGGCAAGCCGCCGATCTTATGCTCGACCATGAGCCGGGCGGCTTCCTCGATAGGAGTATCCGGGCAGACCACAATCACCTGCGTCGCCATGAGTTGCTCAACCCGCAGCTTGGAGAGCAGATAATTCATCTCCCAGATGCTCAACGAGGTGGCGGGCGAGGGTGCGGCATGGAGCAGATCGCGCTCGGAGACGATGCCGACTAATCTTCCGGCCTCGTTCACTACTGGCAGCCGGCGAAAGCGATGCTCGCGCATCAACTTGAGCGCGTCCTGAAAGGGCGTCTCTGGAGTAATGGTAATGGCCGGTGCGCTCATGCGGTCGCAAACATACATAGAGGACCCTTCTTTCCACCGGGCCGTCTGCCCGCTCTCGGCGCCATTGCCCAAGCGGCCATCTTACCCAATGGGCGGCCCGGTCCATTTCCACTGTAGAGTCGAATCGGTTCGGGTACGACCTGTATCTGGAGAGATTGGCGGCTGGTCAAAGGGGCAGTTTTCCCCCTGGTCAGTTGACCAGGGCCGATAGGCACATTCAAGGCCGCGAGTGAAAACACGGCCAATCAAACGAGGCCCAGTCCTCGCAGTGAAGACTGGGCCTCGCCATCCGCATAGATGGAAAGGGTTATTGAGTCGCCGGGGGCTGTCCCTCCACCGGCGGTTGATCTGCCGGCGGCTCCTCGGCAGGCGGCTCCTCAGGGGGCGGAGCCGGTTCTTCGCTGGGCGCTTCGGGCGGGAGTTGCTGGCCCTCGCTTGGCGGCTCCTGCGGCGGGGGTTCCGGCGAAGGCGGCAACGGTGTATTCGTCGGCATGGGCGTCGCGGTTGGCTCTGGCGGCGCTTGCGTGTTGGTCGGTTCAGGCGTCGCCGTCGGCGTCTCGGCAGGAGGGCCGGCCTGCTGCTCGACAGGCTCCTCAGTTGGAGTCGTCTCCTCCGTTGGCATTGCCGTCGGTGTCGCTTCCTCGGTAGGAGCCGGCTCCTCGGTTGCCGTTGGCTCCTCGGTTGCCGTTGGCGTATCGGTGGGCGCCTCGGTGGGCGCCGCAGGCTCAGTAGGCGTCGGCGTCTCGGTGGGCGTTTCGGTCGGGACCGCCGTCGCTGTTGGCGTCTCGGTCGGCGTCTCAGTCGGGGCTGCTGTGGCCGTCGGCGTCTCAGTCGGGACCTCGACAGTCGGCGT
>DATLZJ010000309.1:0-7037 GCA_035574055.1 Caldilineaceae bacterium | reverse complement strand
GTGCGGCATCCTGCCGCACGTCCTGGTGTGGCGGCAATGTGCGGCAAGGATAGCGCACCTACCGGATTGGCCGCATCTGTCCGTTAAACTTGTGAAAGTCCTGTATACCGCCGCCTAGCTATGACACAAACCACCTACCTCTACCGGGATCATAGCCACACGGTCCGGCTGGAACGACAAGCGGATGGCGCCTACCGGGCATGGGTCGGCGACCGCGCCTACCCTGTCCAAGCGCAGAGGGTGAGGCCAGGCCAGCTCCGCTTGGAGGTAGGCGGCGCGACCTATGATGTCTATTATGGTGTCTCCACTGCACAGGGGGCGCCCGCGGCGGATCGCCGGTGCTTCGTTGCAGTGGTGGGCAGGACCAGCCCCGACGGCCGGCGCAGGTCCGTTCACTATACCTTTGCTGTGGCGGATACTGTGGCGGAAACCGGCAGCGCCGAACGGCAGGCCCAATCCACCGGCCCGGCCCGCGGCGCCGGTCGCCTGCGCGGTGAGCTGGAGGCGCGGATGCCGGGGCAGGTAACACAGGTGCTGGTGCGCGAGGGAGAGCAGGTGAGCGCCGGGCAGACGCTGGTGGTGCTGTCAGCCATGAAGATGGAGACCCGCCTGCTCGCGCCCGCCGATGGCCGGGTCGCCCGCGTCCTGGTGAAAGAGGGCGAGACCGTAGAACGGGGGCAGCGCCTGGTCGAGCTGGCGACCGACCCGGCCTAGACCAGCTTGCCCGCAGCCCTAGCCCGCGCCAGGACTCGCTCCGCGGCGCGCAGCATAGGCCGATCCACCATCTTGCCGCCATAGGCAAAGACGCCCGCGCCCTGCTGCTGGTGCGCCTGGTAGGCGGCGATGAGCCGGCGCGCGGCCTCGATCTCCGCCTCGCCGGGTGTGAACGCCTCGACGATGGGCGCAATCTGGGCCGGGTGGATCGCTAGCTTGCCGCTATAGCCCATCCGCGCGGCCTGCTGCGCCTCAGCGCGCAGGCCATCCAGGTCTGCCAGGTCCACAAAGGGCGTATCAATGGCTTGCAGCCCAAAGGCAGCGGCATAGAGCGCCACCGCGCTGCGTGCATAGGCGACTTCGTCACCCGCCGCCGAGCGCACCGCGCCGAGATCGGCGGCCAGGTCTTCTGCGCCAAAGAGCAGCGCGACCAACCGCTCATCGGCCTGGGCGATCTCCTGCAAGTGAACCACCCCGCGCGTGCTTTCAATCAGGGCCAGGAGCTTGATCTGCCCCAGGGGAAGGCCAAGCACTGCCTCATGCGCCAGCAACATATCCGCCACCCGCGCCACATCCCGCGCCGCTTCCACCTTGGGGATGAGATAGCCATCGGGATGTCCCTGGACGGTCAGGGCAATGTCCTGGGCCTGCATCTCCAGCGCGGCCCGGTCGCCGGCAGGCGCAGCGTTGACCCGCACCAGCCGCTCGCTTGGCGCAGCGCGTAGCGGGCCGGAGAGCAAGGCGCGCCGGACCTGCTCGCGCGCCGCGGCCTTATGCGCGGGCGCCACGGCATCTTCCAGGTCCAAGATGATGCTATCTACGCCGAGCGTCGCTCCCTTGGCGATCTTCCGCTCGCTGTCGCCGGGGATAAATAACAGGGCGCGCCTGGCTCGCTCCTCCCTCATCGCCTCCTCCCGCTCCGGCTATTGTCCCCTGTGCCTGCAACTCTCTGTCTATCATTCATAGGAAAAACGCTCGTTGGCTAGCGATTTACTCAAACACAATTCTACGCGATAATGTACGCAACCATAGCGCAGACGTAGGTCGTGACAATTGAATAGCGTGGCCTTCCCTGAAAGGAGGAGAGCAATGAGTTTCGTCTCTCGATTGTTTGGCGCCAGGTCCAAATATGATGATGGGCAGATTGTCTCTCAGGCGATGAAGGCCATCGCCGCCGATCCTTTGATTAGCGACCCAAGCTCAATTGTGATCACCAGCCAAAAGGGGGTGATCACCATCAGCGGCGTCGTCCATAAGCTGCAAGAGAAGGATCGGATTGAAGGAGTCGTGCGCAGCGCGCTGGTGAACGCCGGTCTCAAGCACGAACGGATCATCAACGAGCTAAGAGTGCCACAACTCGCCAGCTAACGTTCCTGTCGCAGCGGGTGAGAGGCGCTTGTAGATGCACCGAACGTCGCTTCCCGCTGCGACGCGTTAGCCGGCAACCTCCCGATTTGATGAGGGCCGGCCAGCTATCCTCTGCTGGCCTACGGCTGTGACGGACCTGGCTTGCAGATAGCGGCGCAAGCCGGTGTGTTAGGGTTTATGCCATCAACGCCCACGCGTTACATTTCCTCGCCCCGATCTCGGCGACCGAATCCCGATACTCATCCCGATTCCAATTTCGATTCTCCATCCCAACCCAAGCTTGACTAGAGAAGGAACCCATCGAATGCGCGCCATTATGGTGATGTTCGACTCGCTCAACCGGCGCATGTTGTCGCCCTACGGCTGTGACTGGACCCATACGCCGAACTTTGCCCGATTGGCCGAGCGCGCTGTCACCTTTGACAACTGTTATATCGGCAGTATGCCCTGCATGCCGGCCCGCCGCGACCTGCACACCGGGCGCTACAGCTTCCTCCACCGGAGCTGGGGGCCGATTGAGCCGTTTGACGACTCCATGCCCGAAATCCTCCGCGGGCATGGAGTCTATACCCACCTGAGCACTGACCACTATCACTATTTCGAGGATGGCGGCAGCACCTACCACAACCGCTACACCACCTGGGATTTCCACCGAGGGCAGGAGGGCGACCCCTGGATCGGCCAGGTCGCCCAACCCCACATCCCCGAGACCGTGGCGCCTCGCGGCGAGCATCCCCGCTGGCGGCAAGATTGGGTCAACCGCCCGTTTATGCGCCGCGAGGAGGAGCAGCCCCAACCCAAAACCTTCGCCGCGGGCATTGACTTCATCCGGCGCAACGCCGGCCAGGACAACTGGTTCCTCCAAATCGAGACCTTTGACCCCCACGAGCCGTTCTTCACCCAGCAGCACTACAAGGACCTCTACCCCCACAAATACAACGGTCGCCACTTCGACTGGCCCCCCTACCGGCGGGTGGAGGAGACGCCGGAGGAAGTGCAACACATGCGCTATGAGTACAGCGCCCTGTTGAGCATGTGCGACCACTACCTGGGCCAAATCCTTAACCTGATGGACGATTTGAAGCTCTGGGACGACACCATGCTGATCGTCTGCACCGACCACGGCTTCTTGTTGGGGGAGCATGATTGGTGGGCCAAGAACAACATGCCCATGTGGGATGAGGTGGCCCATACCCCGTTCTTCATCTGGGACCCGCGCAGCCGCATCCGGGGCGAGCGGCGTTCGCAGCTTGTACAGATGATTGACGTGCCGGCGACCTTGCTGGAGTTCTTCGGCGTCGCGCGCCCGCCGGCCATGCAGGGCATTCCGCTGGGGCCGGTCGTCGCCGACAACGCGCCCACGCGGCAGGCGGCGCTCTTCGGCTATCACGGCGGCGCAGTCAATATCACCGACGGGCGTTATGTCTACATGCGGGCCGCAGCAGGCGACAATACGCCTCTCTACGAATATACATTGATGCCGGCCCACATGGCCCAGCTCTTTAGCGTGGCCGAGCTGCAAGGATGGGAGATGGCCGGCCCCTTCTCCTTCACCAAAGGCTGCCGGGTCATGAAGATCCCGGGGCGCCCCCAACACATCAGCCGCACCGTCCATGAGCTAGGCCATCTGCTCTACGATCTGGAGCGTGACCCGGCCCAAGAGACGCCGCTGGCCGACGCTGCACTGGAGGCGCGCCTGATCGAGCTGATGGTCGGCCTGATGCAAGAAAATGAAGCGCCGCCGGAGCAATACGAGCGGCTAGGGCTGGTGGCAGAGCAAGTAAGCCGCTAGTGACGAGACGCTCAGGCGTCTCATCTGGGGGCGGAGCCGGGCCGGCCCGGTTTCCTCCCCTTCCTCTATCCTGCCTCCGCCCACCGGCGTCAACCGGTGAGCCAGCTACGCGACAGATAGTCGCTCATGATCAGCACCAACAGGATCGCCAGCCAGGCAAAGCCTGCCGCAGCAAAGAGCCAGGTGAGCCGCGACCCATAGCGGATGTGCATAAAGTAGAGGATGACCAGCAGCGCCTTGACCACGGCTATGGAGAGCGTCAACACCAGCTCTATGACGCCGCTCGCCAGCCAGGCGACCGAGACGGTCAGAACCAGCAAGACCATCAGCGCCAGGTAGACGAGGACGTAGAGCCTGGGCGACGGTCCTGGATGCTCCACAGACGCCCGATGATCCGGATGCGCCTGCGAAGGCGAATGAGAAGGTGAATGAGCCATTGGCATTGATTCAGAAAAGTCAGAATCAGGTTACCGCACTGAGACGAGCCAATACCGACCGGCGCTCTAACTCCAATACAAGCTAGATCAAATATAAGAGCGGAAACAGGAAGATCCAGACAATATCTACAAAGTGCCAGTAGAGGCCAAAACGCTCGACCGGCATCGAATCGTCCAGATAGTAGCCGCGCCAGGCAAAGGCGATCATGACCAGGAGAATCGCCAGGCCAATAATCATGTGGAAGGCGTGCAGCCCCGTCATGATAAAGTAGAGCGAGAAGAAAAGCCGGGCCTGGAGAAAGTCGCTCCCCTCCCATGCAAAACGCAACCCTGGGATCAAGCTCTCATGGTACTCGGTCAAATATTCGGTCGCCTTAATGACCAGAAAGAGGACGCCCAAGGCGACAGTCGCCGCCATATAGAGGAGCAGCCGCCGCCGAGCTCGATGCTCGGCTGAGTGGACAGCCAGGGCGACGGTCAAGCTGCTGGTCAGCAGCACAGCCGTATTGATGGCGCCGCGCCACACATCCAGATGGGAGCTGGCTTCCCGGAAGGTCGCCGGATAGGCCGACCGCAAGACCATGTAGGCAGTAAATAGCCCGCCGAAGAACAGCACTTCGGTGGCGAGAAAGCCCCACATGCCCAGCACATTGGCCTCGCGCTGCTGCTCGATGGTGTCAAAGTGATGGGCGAGGGCCGGGTGTGACTTAGCCATGCTCCTCCCCCTCTCCTTGTCTCTCTCCCGATAGCAGCTCCCGCGATTGGCCTACCGGCCCGCCGGTGGTTTCGGTGCCGTGGGGCACATAGGCGACCGGCCCCTCGTATTGATAGGGAGGATGGTTCACCACCGGCGTCCGCAGGAAATTGTGCGGCGGCGGCGGCGATGACGTCTGCCATTCCAAACCGGTCGCGCCCCAGGGATTGTCGCCGGCAATCGGGCCATGGCGCATGGCCCAAAGCAAGTAAAATAGCGGCAACAGATAGCCGACCGCCAGGATCGACGCGCCGGCGCTGGAGAGGACGTTCAGCACCTGGTACTCCGGCGGATATTCATAGTAGCGCCGCGGCATCCCGCCATAGCCCAGGATAAACTGGGGAAAGAAGGTCAAGTTGAAGCCCATGAAGATGATAATGGCCGAGGCAATGCCCCACCCCTCCGAGTAGAGCCGGCCCGTGATCTTGGGCCACCAGTAGTGCAGCCCGCCCAGATAGGCCATGACCGTGCCGCCCACCATGATGTAATGAAAGTGGGCCACCACGAAGTAGGTGTCATGCACATGCACGTCAATGGGCACAGTGGCGACATAGAGACCGGTCAACCCGCCGATAGTGAACAAGCCGATGAAGCCCATCGCATAGAGCATGGGTGTCCGCCAGGAGATGGAGCCGCCGTACATGGTCGCAGTCCAGCTAAAGACCTTGACCGCCGAGGGGATGGCGACCGAAAAGCTCAACAGCGAGAAGATCAACCCGGCATAGAGCGATTGGCCGCTCACAAACATATGATGGCCCCAGACCAAAAAGCCAAAGACCGCGATGGCAATGCTGGAAAGGGCAATAAAACGATAGCCGAAGGGCGGGTTGCGCGAGAAGCAGGTGATCAGCTCGCTCACCACCCCCATCGCCGGCAGGACCATGATGTAGACCGCCGGATGGGAGTAGAACCAGAAGAGATGCTGGAAGAGCAGCGGGTCCCCGCCCAGGGCCGGGTCGAAAATGCCCACGCCAAAGGCATGCTCCACCGCAACCAGGATGAGGGTAATGGCGAGGATCGGCGTCGCCAGCACGATCACCAGGCTGGTCGCGTACATAGACCAGATAAAGAGGGGCAGCCGGAACCAGGTCAGCCCCGGCGCCCGCATCTTATGGACGGTGACGATGATGTTGAGGGCGGTGAAGACGGACGAAAAGCCAAGAATGACAATCCCCACGATCATCGCCACCACGTGGGTGTCGTTGTAGGTCGTGCTGTAGGGTGTGTAGAAGGTCCAGCCGGTATCTACGCCGCCCAAGAGCAGGGACATCACGGCAAAGACCGCGCCAAAGACCGCAACATACCAGCTTGCCAGGTTGAGCCGCGGAAAGGCCATATCGCGTGCGCCCACCATCAATGGCACCAGGAAGTTGCCCAGTGTGGTTGGGATCGCCGGCACCAGAAAGAAAAAGATCATGATGATGCCGTGCATCGTGAAGAGCTTGTTGTAGGTCTCGGCGACCACCAAGTCCCCCTGGGGCGTCGCCAGCTCCATGCGCATAATGGTCGCCGCCGCGCCGCCCAGGAAGAAGAAGAGCGTGATCGTCACCGTGTAGAGCACGCCGATCCGCTTGTGGTCGGTGGTCAGCAGCCAGGATTTGACCGTATAACTGGCGTTGAGATAGTTTTCGCGCAAACTCAAGCCGGGCGCAGTGACGCTCATTGGTTCTCCTCCCCACCTAGAGAGCGGATATATTCAATCAGGCTCAACAGTTCTTCCTCGGTCACCTGGTCGGCGTAAGAGGGCATGATCGGCTGGTAGCCGGCCACAACCTGGGCATTGGGATGGGTGATCGAGTCGCGAATGTACTGGATGTCGGCGACCACCGTCTCTCCGCTTTGCAGCTCGACCGGCTGGCCGAAGACCCCGACCAGCGACGGCCCGACGCCGCTCCCATCCGGCAGATGGCAGGAGCTACAGCCGAGGCTCCGGAAGAGGCTCGCGCCCACTTCGGCCAACGTCTGCGACTGT
>DATLZJ010000308.1:0-9620 GCA_035574055.1 Caldilineaceae bacterium | reverse complement strand
CGCTCAAAGGTGAAGCCCAGCTTGTCACAGACCCGTCTCATGCCTGTATTTTCAGGCATGATCTCGGCGACAACCCGCTCGATCCCCTCGTTGCGCGCGATCTCCAGCAGCCGGGAAAGCAGCTCCGTTCCTAAACCGGTGCCCTGGTACTCATCGCGCACCTGAATAGCAAACTCGGCGTCGTTGCTGCCGTGGAGCTTGGTCAACTGCCCGTGGGCGATGACCTGGGGCCGCCGGGTCTTTGGGTCAGTGCGGACGGCCACCAGCGCCATTTCGCGGTTGTAATCTACAAAGCAGAGGCGCGCCAACTGCTCATGCGAGACCAGGCTGCTGACCGAGACTGCATGGAAGTAGCGTAGATAGAGGTTATTGGGGGAAAGCGCCGTGGTGAACTCGATCATCAACGGCTCATCCTCTGGCCGGATAGGCCGGATTCGCACCTCGTCGCCGGTTGCGATGACAAAGGGCCGGTCGTACTGGACAGGATACGGGCGGATGGCCGGGCGGGGCAGCGCCTCGTCGGGCAGCTCCGGGTCGTGCAGGACAACGCGTGCGTCCAGCGCAATGATCCGCTCCGGCGAGGCCAGCAGCGGGTTGATGTCAATCTCCTTGATGCGCGGCTGCTCGACGACGAGCTGGCTGAAGCGCACCATCAGACGCTCCAGCGCCTCAATGTCCACCGACTTGCGCCCGCGCACCCCTTGGAGCGCGTGGAAGATTTTGGTCTGCTCCATCATCCGGCGGGCCAGGGTAGTGTTGAGCGGGGGCAGCGCCAGCGACCGGTCCCGGAAGACCTCGACCAGCGTGCCGCCGGTGCCAAAGAGCAGCACCGGCCCAAGCTGCACATCCTGGCTGCTGCCGATGATCAGTTCGTACCCGTCGAGCTTGATCATCGGCTGGACTGTGACGCCCTGGAAGTGCTCCGCGCCCGCTCGCTCGCTCACGGCGGTGCGGATGGTCTCATAGGCTGCGCGCACGGCATCGGCGTTGAGCAGGTTGAGCTGCACCCCCTGTACGTCGGACTTGTGGGTGATGGTCTCGGAGTTGAGCTTGAGCACCACCGGATAGCCTAACTGATCGGCGAGAGCCACAGCCTCGTCGGCGCTGGCCGCAAGATGGGTCTCTACTGTTGGGATGCCGTAGGCGGCGAAAATCTGCTTGGATTCATACTCGGTCAGGATGGTGCGCCCTTTCTGGCGCACGGCCTCGATCAGCTCGGTGGCATGGAGCCGGTCAGTGGCCTCGGCCTCGCTGGCGACAGGCAAGGAGGGGGTTTCATAGATGGAGCGCAGGTTATAGCTGTAGCGCCACATGTAATTGAAAATACGCGCCGCCATATCGGGGTACTCGAAGGTGGGAATATTGGCGCGGTTGAGAATATCCACCCCTGCGGCGACCTCCGGCCCGCCCATCCAGCAGGCCAGCACCGGCTTTTTGGTCTCCGATAACATTTGACGCATTTGGTCTGCTGTTTGGGTGGGCGCGGTCATGTCTTGCGGCGTCAGGATGACCATCAGACCGTCGCTCTCCGGATCGGCCATGGCAATCTTGACCGACTCTGTATAGCGAGTGGGGTCGGCGTCGCCCAAGATGTCAATCGGGTTGCCGTGGCTCCAGTGGCGGGGCAGCAGGTCATTGAGCTGCTGCATGGTTTGGTCGGAGATGGGCGCGAGCTGGCCGCCGCCCTCCACCAGGGCGTCGGTTGCCAACACACCTGGGCCGCCGGCATTGGTCACAATGGTCAAGCGGGGGCCGCGCGGGCGAGGTTGCTTGGCAAGAACCTCCGACATGGCAAAAAGATGGGAGAGCGTCTCCACGCGCAGCACGCCACAGCGCCGGAAGGCGGCCTCCAGCACATCGTCGCTGCCTGCCAGCGAGCCGGTATGGGATGCGGCGGCCTTGGCTGCGGCTGCGGTGCGCCCGGCCTTGATGACAATGATGGGCTTGGTCAGAGAGACCTCGCGCGCCGCCGACAAAAAGGATTGGGCATTGCCGATGGTCTCCATGTACATAATGATGCTCTTGGTTTGGTCATCATCGCCCAGATAGTAGATCAGGTCGCCCCAATCTACGTCCAGCATGGAGCCGATGGAGACAAAGGCGCTAAAGCCGACATTCTCGCGAAAGCTCCAGTCGAGCACAGCGGTGCAGAGCGCGCCGCTCTGGCTGATAAAGCCGACGTTGCCGGGCCGGGCCATGCCCTTGGCAAAGGTGGCGTTGAGGCCGCTCAACGGGCGCATGACCCCCAGGCAGTTGGGGCCGATGATACGCATTTGCCCCTTGCGGGCGCGGCGCAGAATCTT
Organism: Caldilineaceae bacterium; assembly: GCA_035574055.1. Classification (GTDB taxonomy): domain Bacteria; phylum Chloroflexota; class Anaerolineae; order Caldilineales; family Caldilineaceae; genus QEUY01. The sequence goes on along the minus strand of DATLZJ010000308.1, from coordinate 7,317 downwards.
CGCCTCCAGTTGTGCGCCGCGCTTGCCGATCTCCTTGAAACCGGCGGAGATAATGATTGCGCCCTTGACGCCCGCCTCGACGCACTCTTCGATGACGCCCGGCACGCTCAGCGCCGGCGTCGCCACAACGGCCAGGTCCACTTGGGCAGGCACATCTGCGATCTTAGGATAGGCATGGATGCCGAGAACCGAGCTGCGCTTGGGGTTCACCGGAAAGACGGCGCCGCCAAAGGGGTGGCTGATTAAGTTCCAGAGCAGCGTGCGGCCAACGCTGCCTGGGGTCTCGGTGGCGCCGATGACGGCGACGTTGCGCGGGGAAAAGATGGCATCAAGTGGATGGCGCCGAAACATGGAAACCATTTGGTCTGTGCGATCAATCATGATGACTCCTCAAGGTCCGTGGATCAGATGAATTCAACTGCATCGCCTATCAGCGACGAGCCGCGCGCCGTTGCGCGTGTGATCCTCTGCCCTCATGCTAGCACACAGGACCAGGAGATTCAACCGTCACGGGCATAGGCCAGCGGCCTATGCATCCCGCCAGACTTGAGGGATCGTCATCAACAGCCAGCGGCCAACAGGCGCCGGCCCACAGCCAGCACTCAACTTAATTGCCCCAGACTTGGGGAAACTTCTCTTTTTCCTGTAGCTCGATCAGGGGGATCGGCGTGTTGAAGGGGTAGTCGCCGGTGAAGCAGGCGTTGCAGTAGCCGCTTTCGGCCTTAAGGGCGCGCATCATGCCGCTGATCGAGAGGAAGGCTAAGGAGTCGGCCCCGATGTGGGCGCGGATCTCTTCCAGGCTGAGGTTGGCGGCGATCAGGTCATCCTGGCTTGCCATGTCCACGCCCATGAAACAGGGGAAACGGATGGGCGGGCAGGCGACGCGGACATGAACCTCCTTCGCGCCAGCGTTGCGCAGGAGCTGGACCAGCGGCCCGGAGGTATTGCCGCGCACAATCGAATCGTCCACCATGACCACGCGCTGCCCGCGCAGGTTGTCGGGCAGGGGGTTAAATTTCATGGCGACGCCTACCTTGCGGAGCTGGTCGGTCGGCTCGATAAAGGTGCGGCCAATATAGCGGCTCTTGATCAGCCCTTCACTATAGGGGATGCCGCTCTCCTGCGCGTAGCCAATGGCGTGGGGGGTGCCGGAGTCGGGCACGGGCATCACCATATCCGCTTCGACCGGCGCTTCTCTGGCAAGCTCACGGCCAAGCTCCTGGCGTACCTGGTGAACCAGACGGTTGTTGAGCACGCTGTCGGGCCGAGCAAAGTAGATTTGCTCAAAGGTGCAGAAGGCGAGCTTCTGGGGCGGCGCTCCCTGGACAATCTCAAAGCCGGAGCCGTTCAGCTTCACAATCTCGCCGGGTTGGATCTCCTGAATCATCTTGCCGCCGATGGTGGAGAAGGCGCAGCTCTCGGAGGCCAGCACATAGCCGCCGTCAATCTGCCCCAAGACCAATGGCCGCAGCCCCCAAGGGTCGCGCACGCCGAAAATGGCGTCACGCGTTAGAATGACCAGGCTGTAAGCCCCTTCGATGCGCGCCATCAGGATGCGGATGCGGGTCAGCCAGTCCGAGCCGCCCGCGCCCGCCAGTAGGTGCAGGATCAACTCGCTGTCGGTGGAGGTCTGGAGGCCGACGCCGCGTTCCAATAGCTCGCGGCGGATCTGCGGCGCGTTGATCAGATTGCCGTTATGGCCGATGGCGAGCGGGCCGTCCAGCGTTTCGATCACATAGGGCTGGGTGTTGCGGAGCTTGGGCGCGCCGGTGGTCGAGTAGCGAGTATGGCCGATAGCCATATGGCCCTGGAGATGGCGCAGGTTCTCTTCATTGAAGACCTGGGACACCAGCCCCATGCCCTTGTGGACATGGGCCATGCGACCGTCGCAGGTGACGATGCCGGCCCCCTCTTGCCCGCGGTGCTGGAGCGCATACAGGGCAAAGAAGGCTCGCCGCGCCACCTCCCGCCCAGGGGCGTAGATGCCGAAGACGCCGCACTCCTCGCGCGGCTTATCGCCGGACGGGATGTCTGTGGCGGACATTCGGTCGTCAGTTGGAAACATGCCGCTACACTCCTTTTATACTCCTTCAACAGGGTGACGGCCCGCAAACAACCCCACCCTATAGAACGAGAGTTCGACCCGGAAAGTTGCAGTCATCAATACATTTATTGCTGCCGTCTACCTTCGGCGAGCCGGCCAGGAGTAGGCCAACCGGCCTATGTCTGGCAGGTGAGCGCCCGGCGGGCGGCCAGCACCGACTGCTCGGCCTCCGCCACGCCTTGCTCCCAGCTCCAAGCCAGGGCGGTGAGGTGGCCCATCTTGCGACCGGGGCGAGCCTCCCGCTTGCCATAGAGGTGGAGCTTCACCGCCGGATTTGCACAGGCCGCCGCCCACTTCGGCTCTCCCGTAGCCCAAAGGTCGCCCAGGAGATTCGCCATGGCCGCAGGACGGAGCAACTCGGTACTGCCCAGGGGGAGGCCGCAAACGGCCCGCACCTGCTGCTCAAACTGGCTCGTCCGCGCTGCCTCGATGGTGAGATGGCCGGAATTATGCGGCCGCGGCGCCAGCTCGTTGACCAGCAGCCGGCCGTCTTCGGCCAGGAACAGCTCGACACAGAGCACCCCGACCACATCCAGCTTGTCGAGGATGGTACGCGCCAGCTCAACTGCCTCTTGCGCCACCGCTGGGGACACACGCGCCGGGGCAACGGACAAATCGAGAATATGGTTGGCGTGGCGGTTCTCGATGACGCCGTAGTGGGCGAAGCGCCCATCTACTCCCCTGGCCGCTACGACCGACAGCTCATGGGAGAAGGCGACAAAGGCTTCGAGAATGGCCTCCTGCTCGCCGATCGCCTGCCAGGCGTCGCGGGCTTGCTCGGGGCGCTCAATTTTGACCTGGCCCTTGCCGTCGTAGCCAAAGGCTGCCGTCTTGAGCACCGCGGGGCAGCCAATCTTCGCCAGCGCGTCTTCTAGCTCAACGACGCTGCGCACCTCGGCAAAGGCGGGCACAGGCAGCCCATTGCCGGCCAGGAAGCGCTTCTCTCGAATCCGCTGCTGGGTGGTATGCAGCACCCACCCGCCAGGCCGCACCGGCTTCCCCGCGGCTTCGGCGGCCTGGGCGACATGGGCGGCGACATTCTCAAACTCAAAGGTTACGACGTCCACCCGGCGCACAAAGTCACGCACCGCATCCATATCATCATAGGCGGCGCATACCTCCCGGTCGGCGACCTGGCCGGTGGGCGACTCGCGGTCCGGGGAGAAGGTGTGGATGCGGTAGCCCATGGCGCGGGCAGCCAGGGCCATCATGCGCCCGAGCTGGCCGCTGCCAAAGACGCCAATCGTGCCGCCGGGCAGAATGGGCGCAGGACGTGGAGCCATGACCGTGCTATGCCTCGTCCAGCTCCAAGGTCTCGGCCAGGACGGCGCGGGCGCGCTCGGCCCGAAACTCCCGTAGCGCCGCGCGCAACGCCGGGCGGTGATTGCCCAGGATGGCGACGGCCAGCAGGGCGGCATTGATCGCGCCGGCGCGGCCGATCGCCATGGTGGCGACGGGCACACCCGCGGGCATCTGGACGATGGAGAGCAGCGAATCGAGGCCGTTGAGCGCCCGGCTCTGGATGGGCACGCCGATCACAGGGAGCAGCGTATGGCCGGCGACCATCCCCGGCAGATGAGCGGCGCCGCCTGCGCCGGCAATGATCACCTCCAGCCCGCGGCCTTCGGCCTGGCCGGCATACTCATGCATCCATTCTGGGGTACGGTGGGCAGAGACGACCCGGCACTCATGGGGCACGCCAAAGTCGCGCAGGGTGAGCGCGGCGTGGCGCATGGTCTCCCAATCGGATTTGCTGCCCATAATGACACCGACAAGGGGCGGGCTGTCGTTCAAGCGATTACTCCTTCTTGGCGATGCCCGCCTGTTGCAGCGCGCGGGCGATGCGCGGCTCCGCCGGCAGCTCCCCAGGCTCAAAGGGCCGGCCGGTTAGCAGCTCATAGGTGCGGATGTAACGCTGGGCGGCCTGGATGGCCAGCTCGGCAGGCAGCGGGAAGGGTTCGCCTTCGCCTCGGTAGCCGTGGGCTGCATAGTAGAGGCGGACCAACTCCTTGTCGAAATTCTCCGGCTCGACGCCAGCGGCATGGCGGGCTGCGTAGCTGTCGGCGAGCCAGAACCGGCTGGAGTCGGGCGTATGCACCTCATCAATCAGCCGCAGGACTCCATCTGCGTCTACGCCAAACTCATACTTGGTATCCACCAAAATGAGACCGGCAGCCTGGGCGATCTCCTGGCCGCGCCGAAAGATGGCTACCGCAGCCTCGCAGACCTGCGCCCACCGCGCGGCCTCGACCAGGCCGCGTGTGACCACCTCTTCGCTGGTGATGCGTTCGTCGTGGCCGCCGTCCCTGGCCTTGGTGGTGGGAGTAACCACCGGTTCGGGCAGCGGGTCGTTCTTCTGCAAACCGTCGGGAAAGCGTAGCCCATAGATAACCCGCTCGCCCTGGCTATAGCGTCGCCAGAGGGCGGTCTCGGTGACGCCGGTGATGTAGCCGCGCACGACCACCTCTACCGGCAGCGGCCGGCAGGCGCGCGCCACCGTCACATTCGGGTCGGGCACATCCAACAGGTGGTTCGGCAGAATATCCTCGGTCGCGCCAAACCAGAAGGCGGCCAACTGGTTGAGCACCTGGCCCTTGTAGGGCACCAGCCCCAGGATGCGGTCAAAGGCCGAGAGCCGGTCGGTGGTGATCAAGACCAACCGCTCGCCCAAGTCATAGACCTCGCGGACTTTGCCGCTCCGCTTGGGGCCAAGACCGGGCAAGTCTACCGAACCCAGGGCAAGGGTGAGGGCGTGGTGAAGCTGTTGGGCGTCGAGCATGAGCATCTCCGTCGCTTGGGGCTATCCGGCCCGACCGGCACAATTTCCTGCCATCCTGGGATTAGCCACGCTGTGCGGCGCGGATGATCGCCCGGAAGAGGGGCAGCCCCAGGCGATCCCTGCGCCCAAACGGGTTCTGAATGGGCAGCACATGGTCTTCTGGGTGGGGCATCAGCCCAAGCACATTGCCCTGGGGATTGCAGATGCCGGCGATGTCGGCCACCGAGCCGTTGGGGTTGAGCGGGTACCGCTCGCCCGCCGGTCTCCCCTCCTGATCTACATAACGAAAGGCTACGAGATGGTTCGCCTCCAGCGCCTGCAAGACCTCGCCATCTTTCACCTGGAAATTGCCCTCGCCGTGGGCGACTGGACAGAAGATCAGGTCATCCAGTTCACTGAGAAAGCCGGCGCTAGCCCGGCGGTTGGGTGCGAGGTGTACCCAGCGACACTCAAAGTGGCCGGAGGCGTTCTCCGTCAAGGTCACCTGGCGCGGGGCTGCGCCATTGCCTGCCGGGTGCGCCGGGCCGCCGGGCAGCAGGCCACACTTGACCAGGGTCTGAAAGCCGTTGCAGATGCCGAGCACGGGCCGGCCCGTCTCGACAAAGGCCGCTAGCTGCTCCTGAAAAAAGACCTGTAAGTCCAGCGCCATGCGCGCGCCCGCGCCCAGGGCATCCCCATAGGAGAAGCCGCCGGGCAAGAGCAGCATGGCGTAGTCGCCGAAGGAGCGGGCGCCGCTGCGCAATTGGTTGATATGGACAATCTCCGGCTCCCCGCCGGCCAGCTCACAGGCGCGTGCGGCCTCGGTGTCGCGGTTGGCGCCGGAAGCGTGCAAAATCAGGATACGCGGTTTCACAGGTTAGAAGCGCCTTTCCAGGCGGACAACAGTTGTTCCACGGACAGATCGACCTGGACTGCGCCGCGGTGGGCGATCACCAGCCGGGGCGCAGCGGTCACTTGCCCCAATTGGAACAGCGGCTCACCGGCCAGGGTTGCCTCGAAGGCGGCGGCATGTTCCGGCGCGACCTCGACCAGTAGCCGCCCGTTGCTTTCGGCAAAGAGCGCGGTGAGCAAATCGAGGTCGGGCGACAGCTCGACCTGCGCGCCCAGGCGTCCGCCGAGCGCCATCTCGGCCAGGGCGACGCCCAGACCGCCCTCGCTCAGGTCATGGCAGGCGGCGACCAGCCCGCCGCGCATGGCCCGGTGGAGGCGGCGATAGCGCTCCAGCGCGCCCGTCACCAGCCCCGGCGCATTGCCCCCGCTCGCGCCGTAGAGCGCATAGAGCAGCGAGCCGCCGAACTCGGCGCGGGTCTCCCCCACCAGGTAGATGAGGTTGCCGGCAGCCTTCAAGGGAGCCGTCACACAGCGGGTCATATCGGGCGCCAGGGCAATGGCGGAGATGAGCAGCGTGCCGGGGATGGGGTTGCCGTTGAACTCGTTGTAGAGGCTATCCTTGCCGGAGATGTAGGGGGCGCGGTAGGCGAGCGCAGCATCGTAACAGCCCTGGCAGGTCCGCACCAGCGTGCCCAGACGGTCGGGCAAGGTCGGGTTCCCCCAGCAGAAGTTGTCGAGCAGGGCAATGTGGTCCGGGTCTGCGCCGACGGCGACAGCATTGCGGAAGGCCTCGTCTACGGCGCTGACGGCCATGGCATAGGGGTCGCAGCGCCCGATGAGGGGGTTGATGCCGACGCTCAGGACAAAGGCCTGGTTGTGCTGCCAGGCGCCCAATGGCTTGAGCACCGCGGCGTCATTAGGCCCATCCAGGGCCGGGCCGCTGAAGGGGCGCACCAGGGTGCCGCCGCGCACTTCATGGTCGTAGCGGCGCACGATATCTTCCTTGCTGGCGACATTCGGGTGGGCCAGCAGGCGCAGCAGCAGCTCGGCAGGCGGCTCTGCGATCACAGGCGGCGTTGTGGGGGGCGCCTCCTGGTAGATGGCGCGCAGATGGCGGCGCGGCAGCCCATCGTGCAGGAACTCCATCGGCAGGTCGGCCACTACTTGGCCGGCGTAGCGGACGCGCAGGTCGCCGTCGCCCGTGAAGCGGCCTAAGACGCTGACCTCCACCTCCCACAGTTGGGCCAGCTCGCGCAGGCGCGGCAGCCGGTCAGGGGGGACGGCCAGCACCATGCGCTCCTGCGCCTCCGAGAGCCAGATTTCCCACGGCACCAGGCCGGGGTACTTCAGCGGCACATGGGTCAACTCTACGTCTACGCCCAGAACCTTGCCCATCTCGCCGACGGCGGACGAGAGGCCGCCTGCGCCGCAGTCGGTGATGGCATGGTAGAGCTGCTCATCCCGCGCGGCCTCCACCAGCTCGATCAGCCCTTTCTCGGTAATGGGGTCGCCGATCTGCACGGCGCTCCCGGCCACGTCGGCGGTCTCATGGGTCAGCTCGGCAGAGGAGAAGGTCGCGCCGTGCAACCCGTCGCGCCCGGTT